>CAZKGF010000054.1:0-10377 GCA_964552115.1 uncultured Halobacteriales archaeon | reverse complement strand
AACGAGACGTAACGGTCGACCGGTTTGTCGAGTGTCTCCACAAATGTACGACGGCGAATCTCGTTGGCACGACAACTGTCGACCTGGCCGTCGAGCACGGGTTCGTCGAGGAGGAAAACGTCCTCGAATTTGATGGGACGAAACACGCCCAACTAATGTGGGTATGACCCACCCGATCGCCGGCAGTTCGTTCCAGACAAAGGCGAGTTTTGGGAAACCGAAATAATGTTGCCCATCGAGCCCCTCTGCTCACATAATGGGTAGTTCCACATCGGCGTCCGAACACCTCGACGTCGAGGGCATCAGGGGAGATTTTCCGATACTCGACCGTGAGTTCGGTGGCAATCGCCTCGTCTACCTCGACAACGCGGCGACCTCCCAAACCCCCGAACCCGTCATCGAGTCCCTGGTCGAGTACTACCGCCGGACCAACGCGAACGTTCACCGCGGCCTCCACCAGCTGAGTCAGGAGGCGTCAGTGGCCTACGAAGACGCCCACGATCGCCTCGCAGAGTTCGTTGGTGCAAGCGGGCGTGAGGAGATGGTCTTTACGAAGAATACCACAGAGTCTGAAAATCTGGTCGCGTACGCGTACGGACTGAACGAACTCGGTCCGGGTGACGAAATCGTGACCACGGAGATGGAGCACCACTCTTCGTTCGTGACCTGGCAGCAAATCGCTCGGAAGACCGGGGCCGAGGTGAAGTACATCAGAGTCGACGAGAACGGAGAGTTAGACCTGGAACACGCTGCAACACTGATCACCGATGATACCCAACTGCTCTCGGTTGTCCACGTCTCGAATACGCTCGGGACGGTCAACCCCGTGGCGGAGTTGGCAGCTCTCGCCCACGACCACGACGCGTATATTTTCGTCGACGGTGCCCAAGCGGTGCCAACAATGCCGGTCGACGTCGAGGCCATTGACGCCGACTTTTACGCCTTTTCCGGGCACAAAATGGCCGGTCCAACCGGTATTGGATGCCTCTATGGAAAGCGTCACCTGCTCGAGGAGATGGAGCCGTTTTTGTACGGCGGCGAGATGATCACGAAGGTTACCTTCGAGGAATCCACGTGGAACGAACTCCCGTGGAAATTCGAAGCCGGGACGCCTGTCATCGCCCAAGGGATCGCGCTTGCGGGGGCCGCTGACTATCTCGACGATATCGGCATGGAAAACATCCAACGCCACGAAAACGCCTTGGCGCAGTACGCACTCGAGCAACTGGAGGCGTTCGACGACATCCGGACTTTAGGGCCGCCACCTGGGACCGAACGGGGGGGTGTTGTCGCATTTACCCTCGACGGCGTCCATCCCCACGATCTGGCAGAAATACTCAACGATCACGCCATCGCCATTCGAGCAGGTGACCACTGTACACAGCCGCTCCACGAAAAACTGGGTCTCACCGCTTCCGCCCGGGCTAGCTTCTACATCTACAACACCCGAGAAGAGATCGATCAACTAGTTGCCGCCATCGATGATGCCAGACAACTGTTCGCCTAACCGACGCGGATCCCGATAATCGGATTCTGCGATCTCGCTGCAGCGGGTCCACTGCCCGCAGCACAGCCTCGCTCGGGCCTCGCCAGAGTCGCTCCTAATGCCCAGCACGGAACCCTTTTCCCTCGTTCTACCCTACACCGTACCAACGATGGGAATTGGCGGCTCGGACATGTATCGGCAGCAGATTCTCGACCACTACAAGAGCCCGCGCAACTACGGGGAACTCGATGAGCCGACCTTCTCTCACACCGGGGAAAATCCGATGTGTGGGGATACGATCGAGATGGACGTCACGCTCGACGATCCCTCGGCCGGCGAGGATGCCGTCGTCACCGATGTCGCCTTCCGGGGTGATGGGTGTGCGATTTCACAGGCTGCTGCATCGATGCTCACCGACGAACTCCGCGGGATGACCGTCGCCGACCTCGAGTCCCTCGACCGGGATGACGTCATCGACCTACTCGGCGTCGAGATCTCACCGATGCGGGTGAAATGTGCGGTCTTGGCCGAGAAGGTGGCTCAGGACGGCGCGGAGATTTTCTTCGGCGAGAAGGACATCGACAAAACGACCACTGAGGACTAACTTCAGGCGAACGCAATCGGCCGGCCGGCCGTCGCGTCCTCGTCTTCGACTTTTGCTCGGGCGGATTCGAAGTCGGCCTTTGTCACTTCAGTCCGTTCGTCCCGGATCGCGAACATCCCACTTTCGGTGACCAGACTCGCCAGTTCGGCGCCGGTATAACCCTCGGTCTCGGAGGCAATTCGGCCCAATTCGACGTCATCTGCCAGGTTCATACCACGACTGTGGATCTCGAGGATGCGTTTCCGAGCGTCCCAGTCGGGCTTGGGCACCTCGATAAGGCGATCGAACCGGCCGGGCCTGAGGATGGCCCGATCGAGCATGTCGAACCGGTTCGTGGCCGCAATGATCCGGATCTCACCACGGTCGTCGAACCCATCCATCTCCGACAGTAGTTGCATCATCGTCCGCTGGACTTCGGCATCACCGGACGTTTTCGACTCGGTCCGTTTTGCAGCGATCGCATCGATTTCGTCGATGAAGATCACGGCTGGTTCGTGCTCGGTGGCCAGTTCGAAGAGATCTCTGACCAGCCGCGAACCCTCCCCAATGAACTTCTGGACGAGTTCCGACCCGGCCATTTTGATGAACGTCGCGTCCGTCTCGTTGGCGACCGCCTTCGCCAGCAGTGTCTTCCCCGTCCCCGGAGGACCATGGAGGAGCACACCGCTCGGCGGATCGATTCCGACCGCATCGAACCGATCAGCTTCGAGAAGCGGTTGCTCGACGGCTTCCCGGACCTCTCGAATTTGCTCCTCCAAGCCACCGATATCGGTATAATCCACTTCCGGACTGTCCGTCACTTCCATTGCCTGTGCTCGGGCATCCGTCTCCGAGTCCAGGATGGTTTGGACACTAAACGAGTCATTGATAGCCACCCGATCTCCGGCCTCCAGTTTCTCTCGGAGCGACGGCGAAACCTCCGTGAGCACTTCCTGGTTGTTTCCGTGTTGCTTGACGATGACACCGTCGCCAGTCAGTTCTTCGGCAGTCGCGACGTACAACGAAGACGTCTTGAGCGTCTCGTTCTCACGCTCGAGCCGATCGACGTCCTCGGTCAATTCCTCCGTTCGTTGGCTAGCTTCAGCCAGTTGCTCCTCGAGTTGGACATTGACCGCTGCGAGTTCCTCATAATGGTTGCGAAGCGCTTCGAGGCGTTCCCCGGGCGGCATGTCCGAATCAAGGTCGAGACGGGGGCGGTCAGGCAGCGACGGACTCCGAGACATCTCCTGAAAAGGTGTATTCTGCCGCGGGGTAAATTTCTGTCGGCCTGCTCGCCAGCCCCGAATTCAGTTCTTCTCTACGGTCCGTCCGGTGACGTCCTCGAAGTGTTTGAGTAACGCCAACATGTCTTCCTCACCGTGCCCTAACGCCATGGTTGCCGAGGCCGCTTCCCGAGTTGCAGAGACAGCCGGAAGTGGCATCGGTGCAGATCCCGCCTCCGAGAGTGCCAACTCGAGATCTTTGTGGAGTAATTCCACCGGGAAACGAGGGTCGAAATCGCGTCCCGTCACCTGTGGTGCCTTGAGTTCGAAGAGGGTAGAGTTCACGGCACCGGATTGAAGGACATCCAACGTGGTTTCGAGATCGAGATCTTGGGATTCGGCGAACGCGAGGGCTTCAGCAAACCCTTCCATCATCACGCCCAACAGCGAGTTGACGGTCAGTTTCATTCGCGTTCCGTCACCAACCTCACCGACGTGTTTTACTGATCCGAATACCTCCAGCACCGCTCGGGCATCCGCCAAGACTTGCTCACCAGCGCCCGCCAACACAAGGAGTTCACCTCGCTCTGCGGGTCCGACGGTCCCTGAGACGGGGGCATCGACGAACTGTCCACCGGCATCGGAAACTGCATCGGCCACGTCGGTCGTGGCCTCGGGCGAAACGGTACTACAGTTGATTACGGTCGTCCCGGGTTCGATTCCTGCCACAACGCCGGATTCCTCCAACGTCACAGCACGAAGAGCCCGCGATCCGGTTACCATCGTGACAACAAAATCCGCGCCACTGGCCACCGCCCGAGGCGTCGCTGCAGTGGCCACACCTGCATCACTGAACGGCGTCATCTTTTCAGACGACCGGTTGTAGACGATCAGGTCGTAGCCTGCCTCGTCCAGGTTCCATGCCATAGGCGCGCCCATCGCACCCAGTCCAACGAAACCGATGTGGGGCATAGATCGGTGATCACAGGCGCTGGTAATCAAGCCCGGGATTCACTCGCCGAAGGGGTCTCACAACAGTGCTTCGAGTTCGTCGATATACGAGTCATATGTGTCGATGGCCGCGTCGATGGGATCGGCGGTCCGCATATCCAGTCCGACGTCTGCTAGCAACTCCATCGGATATTTGCGAGAGCCACTCGCCAAGAAGTCCCGGTAGGCCGCGGCCGCCGACTCGCCCTCCTCGAGGATGCGCTCGACGATCGCTACGGCCGCAGAAATTCCCGTCGCGTACTGGTAGACGTAAAACGCGTTGTAGAAGTGCGGGATCCGCATCCACTCCCTGGCAATCCGATCGTCGGCGATAGCCGGTTCGTAGTAGTCGGTTTTGAGTGTCTCGTACCGGTCATCGAGGCTGTCAGCCGTCAGGGCCTCCCCCTCGGCGGCGGTGTCGTGAATATGCTGTTCGAATTCCGCGAACATCGTTTGGCGAAAGAGCGTTGATCGGAACCGTTCCAGATACTGATTGAGGACGTGGCGCCGAAGCCGGTCGTCCTCGACGGTCTCAAGGAGGTGATGGGTCAGGAGGGACTCGTTGACCGTGCTGGCAATTTCCGCGATGAAGATCTCGTATCCGTAATAGACGTAGGGTTGGGCCTCGCTCGCCAGTTCGGAATGCATCGAGTGACCGAGTTCGTGGGCGAGCGTGAACATCGACTCGACGTCGTCCTGGTAATTCATGAGGATGTACGGCTGTGAGTCGTAAGTCCCACCCGAGTACGCCCCTGACCGCTTGCCTTTGGTTTCGTAGACATCCACCCAGCGGTTTTCGAGGCCATCGGCGAGGCGAGACTGATAGGCCTCACCGAGTGGCGCAACGGCCGCCTCGACGTGGTCACATGCCTCCCGGTACGTGAGGTCGGGGCTGTCCCCGCTCACGACTGGGACGTACAGATCCCACATCCTGAGATCGTCACCGTCCGTCACCTCACGTTTCAGTTCGGCGTGGCGGTGGAGCGTGTCGAGCCGATCACGAACGGTATCGACGAGTGTGTCGTAGACGGCGGGCGGAACGTTCGGACCGTCCATGGCCGCCTGGCGCGCAGTCTCGTAGTTTCTGGTCGATGCAAGCTTCCGGTCTTTTGTGACAGACTTCCGAAGCGAGGACCCCACTGCGTTCCGGACGGTTTCCCACTCGTCGTAGAAGGTCTCATAAACCTCCTGGCGAAACGCACGGTCCGGGTGTTTTTGGAGTGTCGTGAAGTTGTTCAAGGTGAGTTGTCGGGGTTCTCCACTGGGATCCTCGACTGCCGGAAACTCCATGTCGGCGTTTGTAAGCATGGTATACACCTCGCCGGCAGCATCGGTTACGTCGCCCAGATCCGCCAGGACCTCCTCAACCTCCTGAGAGCGAGTATGGGGTTTCATCCGAAGCACGTCATCGAAGAAGTGCTCGTATTCGGCGAGTGCCGGTTCAGATTCGATGAAGTCTTCGACTGCATCCCACGTCAACTCCTGTAGTTCGGGTTCGATGAAGCTGGCAGCACTACTCGCCTCGGCCGAAAGAGACTCGGCTCGTGTCGTCATCGCCTGGGCATCGCTGTCTCTCGTGTCCTCATCCCGGCGAAGCCGTGCATACGTGTGAACGTCCGAGACCGCCCGCATGACCGATTCGTACGTTTCCAACAGGTCGAGCAGTGTCTCACCACTCTCGGTGACACGACCTTCGAACGCCCGGAGGTCGTCGATGTGGGAAGGTGCCTCCTCGTACGCACGCTCCCAGTCCTCGTCACTTGCGAACAGCGATTCCAGATCCCAGGTGTAGGCCTCGTCGACATCAGTTCGGTCGGGGACGCTACTCATGTGCCCGAATTGCGTCTCGGGCAGGTAAGTGTTCAGTCCTCGCGCCCACAAAGCAGACCCGTCACCCGTGCCATGGTCGCAGCCTCGCGATGGCTGGCTTCGAAGGGGTCCCGGGCCCCAGGAGTCGCCTGAAACGCCACGTCGGAATACGCGACCTCAGTCAGGACCAGTGGATACGCTGGAGCGGGGCCGATGCCACCTGGACCACTCACCGTCTCGTCCCCGAGTAATCGCGCCACGTGACTGCTGTCAGTATCGCCGCAGGCAACATCAGTCACGAGCGTGACGAGTCGGCGGACCAACTGTCGCGGGAACCCATCCGCCCGGATTCGAAGTCTGACGAAGGCGCCGGTCCGGTTCATAGTAACATTGAGATCTCGCACGGTCCCTCGTTCGTCAGGCGTCAAGTTGTGGAAATCGTGTTCTCCCGACAGTTTGTTCACGGCCACTGCCGCCCGTTCATCCACCCACCCGGACCGCTCCGGTGCGTACTGGAAGTACGTATACTCGCGAGCCGCGGGGTCGTGTCTGGCGTGAAATGAGGAAGGAACGGCTGCATCTGCCCAAATCCGAATGGCCGGGGGCAACTCGCTATTGAAGGCGGCTGGATCGAGCCACGACGGTGCTTCGAACGCAATGGTTTGGGCAATTGCGGATACACCCGCGTCCGTTCGGCCCGCCGCCGCGTAACCTGAGGGAAGCTCGCCGGAATCGACGACGTTCAGCGCACGGAGCCCGTCCAATAGTGTTCCTTCGATCGTTCGGACATTAGACTGGCGTTGGAACCCGTGGAATTCCCGTCCATCGTAGGCAACACGGTAGGCCCGCATACGGCTCACTCCACCAACGATGTCCCGGTCATCGCATCAGGCTTGGGGACCCCGGCCAGCGCCAACACCGTCGGAGCAACGTCAGCGAGCGTGCCATCCTGGCGGATTTCGACCGTCGGCTTCCCAGATGGAGGGAGATAACAGATCGGAACCGGATTCGTCGTGTGGGCCGTATGTGGCGCTTCCACAGTTCCCATGTCGTCAGCGTTCCCGTGGTCTGCTGTCACGAGCACGTGTCCCCCAGCATTCCGAATCGCCGGAATGAGTCGCCCTAGTTGGGTATCGACTGCTTCGACAGCGGCGACAGCGGCATCGAAGTCACCGGTATGGCCGACCATGTCGGCATTGGCATAATTCAGGATGAGGACATCGGGATCCTCGGTCTCGATCCGGGTAATGGCCCGGTCGGTGACTGGCGCCGCACTCATCTCCGGCTGCTCGTCGTACGTCGCCACGTCGGGGCTGGGGACGATTTCGCGTGACTCTCCAGGGAACTCTACCTCTCGTCCCCCGTTGAGGAAGTACGTCACGTGCGCATACTTCTCCGTTTCTGCGATACGAAGCTGCGTCAGCCCATGGTTAGCCAGGACCTCGCCCAGCGTCTCCGTCGGCCGGATCGGCGGGAACGCCACCGGGAGATCGAAGGTGGCGTCGTACTCGGTCATCGTCACGAGTCGGATCGGTGGCGGGTTCGTGGGTGGCTCCCAGACTGGATCGATATCGGCCAGCATCCGCGTAAGCTGCCTGGCTCGATCTGCCCTGAAATTCGCAAAAATCACTGCATCCCCGTCCAGCATCTGTTTTCCCCCCTCGATGAGCGTCGGGTCGACGAATTCGTCGGTGACTCCACGATCGTACTGGGCACGCACCGCCGCCGTCGCCGAATCCGAAACGGCGTCGGCCTCTGCATTGACGATGGCGTCGTAGGCCCGTCGTGTCCGATCCCAGTTCTCGTCACGGTCCATTGCGTAGTACCGTCCGGATACCGTGGCGATTTCGCCTGTGCCCGCCGTGGCGGCGTGGACCTGCAAGTCCTCCAGATAACCGACACCATCGGTCGGATCTGTGTCACGACCGTCGGTAAATGCGTGGGTGACGGCGTCGATATCGCGATCTGCCGCGAGATCGATGAGTGCGTGTATGTGGGACTGATAGGCGTGTACTCCGCCATCGCTGACCAGGCCCATCAGGTGAAGCGTGCCGTTATTGGACTGGGCATACTCCATCCCGTCTTCGATCGGCTCAACCTCGTCGAGTGGGGGATCCGGGATCGTCGCTGGATCGCGTTCGTCTCGCCAGGCCGCGATACTATCGGTAATGCGTGCGGCCTCCTGGAGGACGATCCGCCCCGCGCCAATGGTTAGGTGGCCGACCTCGCTGTTGCCCATCTGTCCGTCGGGCAAGCCAACCCGACGACCATGGGTCTGCAGTCTACCGGCAGCACCCGTCTCCCACAGCGCGTCGAAGTTGGGTGTCTCGGCTGCAACAACGGCATCCCGTGGGGTCGAATCCGGGTTAAGACCCCAGCCATCGAGGATGACTACCCCGACTCTCATACAGACTCTGCGATTCCGGAGCGGGTGTCCCTTTCGGTCGCCGGACTGGAGGCATTCTTAACACGGGGGCGGAGCGAAATACGCGGTATGTATGCGGTCGTCGGCTGTGGAGAGTGCGAGGCACTGTGGATCGTCGAAGGGCGGCCCGATCGGACGCAATGTCCTCGTTGTGGAACGACGCGCAAACACGTTGACCGCAAGAAGTTCCACACCGCCGACGATCCAGACGTGGCTCGAGAAGTGCGTGCCCGTCTGCTTGCCGCCCAGCAGGGTCACGGTGCTGACTATGCCGAACTCGACGAGTTCGGGAGAATGGAGGAAAAATTGGATGATGCTGGTCCGTCCGACAGGGCGTATCTCGCCGCGGCGAACGTCGATCCAGACGAGGTAACGTCCGCCGGGAACCGGGCCACGTCAACGCAGGCATCGGCCAGCCAGCAAGCAATCGTGAAGGCAGCCCTCCGCCAACTCGAGCAACCGGACAAATCGGCCGTCGTAGCCTATGCTGCCGACCGAGGGGTCTCAGCGGAGTCCGCTGCGGAACTCCTTGCTAAATTCGTCGACCGTGGTGTTGCGAGCGAAACGTCAGGTACGTACCGGCTGCTGTAATCCCGGGTCGATTACCTGAATTAAGGCGCTAAGGCCCCTTCCTCAACGAGCGCCGAAGGCGCGAGTAGGGAGGGATACTGCGCCGCACGGTTCTCAAACACGTTCAATGCTCGGCCCACCGGCCCACTCAATCGCACCAACTATACGCACAGGTGCGCATAGCGCGTATGTAGTGAGACGGAAGAATATCACAATCCGCGAAGACCAAGCCGAGTGGGTCGAGGAGAACCACCTCAACCTCTCGTCGTTCGTTCGCGGAAAACTCGACGACCTCATCGAAGAACGCTCGTAGATGAACTACAACTACAGGTATCGACTCCGACCGTCCGACGCTCTCGAAGAACAGTTAGCGTGGACTGTCGATACCTGTAGGCAGGTCTACAACCACTTCCTCCACCGTCTCAACCGCACCGACGACACCTCGGCATACAGCGAGCAGGATCTCCTGCCGAGTCTCAAGAAGTGGTGGAACGACCTGAAAAGCGTCCACTCGAAAGTCCTTCAGAAAGTCGTGCAACGTCTGTACGACAACCTATCGACGCTTCGCGGTCGCAAAGAGAACGGCTACCGCGTCGGCCAACTCAAGTGGAAGGCACCGGACGAGTACCGCAGTTTCACCTACAGCCAATCCGGCTTCAAGCTCAAGAACACGAGTGGTCGGACGCGGCTGTGGCTCTCGAAACTCGGAGAAATCCCACTTACCTTCCACCGCGATCTGCCCGACAACGCCGATATTAAGACCGTCACGGTCAAGCAGGAACCAACCGGGAAGTGGTACGCCATCCTCGGCGTCGAAACCCCCGACGACCCGCCCGCGAAACCCGAGAATCCCGAGCGATGCGTCGGTATCGACGTGGGTATCCTGAAGTACGCCCACGACACTGACGGTCACGCCGTCGAATCCCTTGACCTCTCGGACGAACGCGAGCGGTTAGAACGCGCACAGCGTGACCTCTCGCGGAAGGAACACGGTTCCGCGAATTGGGAAGAACAGCGGAAGGTCGTGGCCGAGCGCCACGCCGAGTTGAAGAACAAGCGTCGGGACTTCCTACACAAACTCTCGAACTACTACGCTCGGGAGTACGACCTCGTGGCCGTTGAAGACCTCGACGCGAAGGGTTTGGTTGAACTGCCGGACAACTCCCGGAACCGAGCCGGTGCGGCGTGGGGCACGTTCCTGCGAATGCTCGAATACAAGTGCGAACGAGAGGGGACGCACTTCGTCGCCGTGAACCCACGCGGAACGACCAAGGAGTGTGCCTCATGCGGC
>CAZKGF010000053.1:0-10383 GCA_964552115.1 uncultured Halobacteriales archaeon | reverse complement strand
GAAGATCTGGGCACCCTGGTAACTCTCGACCGTCGAGATCCCCATCTTCGCCATCGTCTTCAGGAGGCCGTCTTCGACCGCGTTGATGTACGCATCGATGGCAACGGAGACGTCAGCGCCGTCGGGGCCAGCGACGAGATCCTCGATCGTCTGGTATGCGAGGTAGGGGTTGACTGCCCCGGCGCCGTATCCGACGAGTGTAGCGAAATGGTGCACTGCCCGCGGATCCCCGGACTCCAGAACGAGGCCCACGTGATTTCGTAGCCCGTTTCGAACCAGATGATGGTGGACACCACCGACTGCCAGGAGGCTCGGGATCGGGACGGCGTTTGCGCCGGCGCCCCGATCCGAGAGAACGAGGATGTCCGTGTCGGTTTGGGCCGCTGTAGTCGCACGGTCACGAACGGCCTCGACCGCCTCCTCCAGTCCCGTGTCTTCGGGATCATACGTAATATCGACCGTGGTTGCGGTCAACCCGTTGGCGTCTATATCTTTGATGGCCGCGAGTTCTTGATCGGTGAGTATCGGGGAATCGAGCACCAACTGCCGGGCGTGATCGCGAGTTTCACCGAGCAGGTTACGTTGGTGCCCCAGCCTGGTTTCCATGCTGGTGACGAGTTCCTCGCGAATGTAATCCAACGGCGGATTCGACACCTGGGCGAACAACTGTTTGAAGTAGGTGAACAGGGGCCGATTGAACTGGGAAAGCACCGATAACGGCGTATCATCACCCATCGAGCCAACCGGATCCTTTCCCTTTTCGGCCATCGGTTCGAGGAGATGATCGACCTCGTCGAAGGTGTAGCCATACATCGCCTGGTGGGGTCGCAATTCATCGACGACGTCTTGGGGCGTGTTGTCGTCGTCTGGAGAGATATCTCCCATCGAGGCCTGTTCTTCAGCAACCCACCGGCCATAGCGTTCGTCCAGGAGATCCTCGAACACTTCATCGTCGGGGACGACACGACCTTCGACCGGATCGGCGAGGAAACACTGTCCGGGGCTGAGGCGCCCTCGTTCGCGGATTTTACTCTCCTCGTAATCCAGCGCACCTGCTTCCGAGGACATTACCAACGTGTTGTCAGTCAACACATCGTACCTGCACGGACGGAGTCCGTTCCGGTCGAGGACAGCACCAACGCGCTCACCGTCCGTGGCCGCGACGAGGGCGGGGCCGTCCCACGGTTCGACCAGCGAGGCGTGGTAGTCATAGAAGTCTCGCCGAGCACCTGACACTTCGTTTTCCGTTCCTCGCCAGGCCTCGGGAATCAGCATGCGCAGCGCGTGGGGGAGATCCCGTCCAGTTTCCATGAGCAATTCGAGAGCGTTGTCGACGCTTGCCGTATCGGACTGCTCGGGATCGTCGATGATTGGTTTGACCTTGTCGATATCTGCCCCCCATTCGGGCTTAGCGATGTCAGTCTCCCTCGCACGCATCCAATTTATGTTGCCCTGGATCGTGTTGAACTCGCCATTATGGATGATGTTGTTGAATGGATGGGCGAGGTGCCAAGCACCCAGCGTGTTCGTGGAGAACCGAGCGTGGACCATCACGAACGTCGATCGGATCCGTTCGTCCGAGAGATCGGGGAAGTAGTCGACGAGTTGGTCTGCCTTGAGAAGCCCCTTGTAAATGACTGTCTGCCGATCAAATGAGACCACGTAGAAGCGTTCGTGGCCAGCCGGTGCCCGTTCCTCGACGGCATTCTCGAGCACTCGCCGTCCGACGTATAATTGTCGACTGAACGCGTCCCCCGTAGCTCCTGTCCCCGACCTGACGAAGATCTGCTGGATACTCGGCTCCGAGTCCAGGGCTGTCTGACCCAGGTTTTCGTTCTCCGTTGGGACCGCCCGCCACGCTATGACATCCAACCCTTCGTCGGCGAGTTCTGTTTCGATGAGTGACTGGAGTGTGGCCCGTTGGTCAGGATCCTGTGGCAAAAACAGCGTTCCGACGGCATACGATCCGGGTGATGGGAGTTCGACCTCTAGTTCCTCAGCAAAGAATTCGTGTGGGATCTGCAAGAGGATCCCCGCTCCATCACCGGTCTCCGGTTCGGCCCCCGTCGTTCCTCTGTGCTCCATGCATTCGACGAGTGAGAGACCATCACGGACGATTTCGTGAGTGGTTCCACCGTCGAGGTCCATTACCACCCCGACCCCACAGTTCGCGCGGTGGTCGGCAGGGTCAATCAGCCCATCTTGCGGGATTGACCCATTGGTCGTGCGAGGTGCTGGCATGTTGCGAGAGCAGATGAACTACGTCCATAAGAGGTTATTCCTGAAGGTGCCCAAGATTGTTAAACCCAAATTAGGTAATATAAGGTTCTTAATGTCGGGTTTGCTTACCTACATGATCGATTGTACGGGACGCTACGGCCGGTTTTCGGCGCATCTGGGTGTATGGTAGAGAATAACACGGATTTTCGGTTATCACCGGATATTCGGTCTGATTCTGGTCGTCAATCCGACAAAATATCACGATTCTTCCGTGGTACTCCATCACATATTAAGACGGGTTTCTTCGTCAGTACGACTTTGCGAAGTAGGCCGTCTCCGTTGCGGATTCCCCACAAATCGCGCAGGTGTCGTGGACCGGTTCCTGGTCCCGCTCGAGTGGAACCATCACGATTTCGGCGGCAATCGCGTCTTTGATTGGCTCCTCACAGGCAGCCTCCCCACACCACCCTGCCCGAACGTAGCCACCATGACGGCCGATCGTACCCAGGATCTCTTCACGGCTTTCGGCCTCTCGAATCTCCCCGGTGAGTGTTTCCTCGGCTTGGGCGTACAACTTCCCGTGAAGGATGTCCAGGTGGTCAGAAACCGTTTTTACTGGGGAATCAGCGTCGACGGTATGGGACTCGCCGTCTGGCCGGTGGATTAGGGTAAGTTCCCCGTTTTCTGCTTCATTGGGTCCGATTTCGATCCGTAGCGGGACGCCATACAGTTCCCATTCATTGAACTTGAAGCCGGGATTGCGATGCTCCCGATCGTCAAGTTCGACGCGGACATCTGCTTCGATGGCATCGGCCACTGACCGTGCGTGGGCCATGACAGACTCCTTGGTCTCTGACTGCCAGATCGGGACCACGACCACTTGGGTAGGAGCGAGGGCGGGCGGCAACACCAGCCCCTGATCGTCTGAGTGGGTCATAATCAATGCTCCCAATGCCCGCCACGAAATCCCCCACGAGGTGGTATGGGCTGTCTGCTGGGCCTCGGTCGCATCGGCATACGTAATATCGAACGCCTCGGCGAAGGACGTCCCGAGATAATGTGACGTCGCTCCCTGTACCGTCTTCCCGTCCGGCATCAGCGCTTCGACCGTGGTTGTCGTGTGAGCTCCGGGAAACTTATCGTGGGGAGGCTTCCTTCCTTTGAGGACCGGAATTGCCAAGACGTCTTCGTAGAGGCGCTCATACTGATTCAAGCGCGTCATGGTCTCGTCCCAGGCTGTTGCTTGATCGGCGTGGGCTGTGTGACCTTCCTGCCAGAGAAATTCCTTAGTTCGGAAGAACGGCTTCGTTTCGGTGGCCTCCCAGCGAACGACCGAGCACCACTGGTTCAGTCGGAGGGGCAAGTCCCGGTGTGACCGGATCCACTGAGCCATGAACGGTGCGATAATCGACTCACTCGTTGGCCGGACAGCCAGGCGTTCCTCGAGTTCCTCGTATCCACCGTGTGTGACCCACGCCACTTCCGGATCGAAGCCTTCTACGACATCCTTCTCACGTTCGAGATAGCTTTCCGGGATAAATAACGGAAAGTACGCGTTCTGTACACCGGTCTCCTTAAACCACCCGTCGAGATGGCTCTGGAGACGTTCCCATATGGCGTACCCTCGGGGACGGGTGACGATGAATCCCCCCATCGGAGCGTAGTCCGCCAACTCGGCTTTCCGGACAACTTCGGCGTACCACTCTCCAGTGCTATGTTCCTTTGACTCAGTAATCCCCAGATCCTGGGCTTCACTCTCGCTCATTAAAACCGTCTCTGTGGGGAAGGTACAAACGCGCTACGGATAGGAACAGTCGGAAATGGTCTTTATGGGGTGCTCTCGGTTCACCACCCTATGCTGAGCTATACGGACTTTCTGCGTCCCGCCACGGCCACCCAGGAAGTTGGGTCTGGAACCCGGCAGCGAGGGCCGCGTCGAGGTCGTCGGCACCTGCTGTCTCACCATCGTTGATCTGGACGTCTGCGTAGTGGAAGGTCGCCTCGCCAAGGAGTCGTAACGGCTGTTCTCCAGCGAGCATTCCTGCCAGTTCTCGACCCAGGAACTCGTCGATGACAAAGCCTGGATAATCAGCTTCGACATCTAAATCCCGGAGTAACCGGACCAGGGTGGCCACGTTCACTGCAACATCGCCGTCGGCGAAGATGGTGTCGACAGCCTCGCGGTACTGTTGTTCTGAGACCCGACCGGGATCGGTGTCGAACTCCGTCCCCAACTGCGTCCGGACCTGGTTAATCAAACCGACGATCCTGGGAGCTCGGTTGCGTACCCAATCGTGCTCGGCTGCTACAACTGCTGGCGTGATGTCCATACCGTGACGTTGGCTGTCAGTGCCTACTGCTTTGCGAAGCCTTTTATTATCCTGAGGATTTAACCGCAGTTAGAGGTCGTTTTCCGGACCCGATCTTTCGTCCGGAGTACAGCACCCGCACTCGCGGGTCAGGATATCACCAGGAATGACTGGTCCTTCCGTTCCGTCCACGCTCGCCGTTTCGCCGCATCAGTTGTCGGCACGAGCCGGCTGTGGCCAATCGGCAGCCCTTCAGCAGATATGAGCCAGGTAGACGAGCGCCTTGACGAGATTCGAGCAGAGATCGAGAACGAAACACCGAGCGATATCGAGATAACTGAGGTGACCTACGAAGGTCCTGAATTAGTAGTTTACACACGGAATCCGAAGCGCTTCGCTCGCAACGGTGACTTGATCCGCCAACTCGCCTCGAAGTTACGCAAGCGGATCACTGTTAGACCGGACCCGGCTGTCCTCTCAAAACCGGACACGGCCAGGGAAGAGGTCATGCAAGTGATTCCGGAGGAAGCCGGAGTGACCGATTTGGACTTCCATATCAATACAGGTGAAGTCGTCATCGAGGCCCAGAAACCTGGGATGGTCATCGGTCGCCACGGGTCCACGCTTCGAGAAATCACCCAGGAGGTCGGATGGACTCCGGAGGTGGTCCGGACGCCGCCCATCGAATCGGCAACTGTCAAGAACGTTCGTAACTTCCTCAAACAGGAGCGGGACGAGCGTCGCGACATCCTCGAGCGCATCGGCCGCCAGATCCACCGAGAAGAGATGTCCGACGACGAATGGGTCCGTATCACCACCCTTGGGTGTTGTCGCGAAGTTGGCCGGGCTGCCTTTATCCTCTCGACACCAGAGACGCGTGTCCTGATCGATTGTGGTGATAAGCCGGGGGCAGAGGGCGAAGTCCCGTATCTCCAGGTGCCAGAGGCATTGGGCTCAGGAGCCAGTACCCTCGACGCCGTTGTGTTGACGCACGCCCATTTGGATCACTCGGCATTGATTCCATTGCTGTTTAAATACGGATACGATGGCCCAATATACACGACCGAACCGACCCGGGATCTGATGGGTCTCTTGTCCTTGGACTACCTCGACGTGGCGGCCAAGGAGGGGCGGACGCCGCCGTACGAATCAGAGATGGTACGGGAGGCAATCAAGCACACGATTCCACTGGAATACGGTGATGTGACCGATATCGCTCCGGATATCAAACTCACCCTACACAACGCAGGCCATATCCTTGGCTCGGCTATTTCCCACTTCCACATCGGTGACGGGTTGTACAATGTGGCGTTCTCGGGGGACATTCACTACGAAGATACGAGGCTGTTTAACGGAGCTGTAAACGAATTTCCACGGGTTGAGACGCTCGTCCTCGAATCGACATACGGGGGCCGTAACGATTATCAGACCGACCAGGAGGATTCCGAACGCAAACTCAAGAAGGTCATCCAGGAGACGGTCGATGGGGGTGGCAAAGTTCTCATCCCTGCCTTTGCAGTCGGGCGTTCGCAGGAAATCATGCTCGTTCTTGAGGAGGCCATGCGGTCCGGCGACATCCCGACAATGCCGGTCCACCTCGACGGGATGATTTGGGAAGCCACGGCCATCCACACGACCTATCCTGAATACCTCCGCGATGAGTTGCGAGATCGGATTTTCCACGAAGACGAAAATCCGTTTCTCGCAGACCAGTTCAACCATATCGACGAAGGAGAGGACGAGCGGCAAGAAGTTGCAGACGGCGAGCCGTGTATCATCATTTCGACATCTGGGATGATCACCGGCGGACCCATCATGTCGTGGTTGGAGCATTTGGGCCCGGACCCGGACTCGACGTTGACGTTTGTTGGGTACCAAGCCCAGGGGACGCTTGGTCGTCGGATTCAGAATGGTTGGGACGAAATCCCGATGGGCAACGGTAACGGGCGGGGTCGGAATCAAACGCTCTCGCTCAAAATGAACGTCGAGAACGTGGACGGCTTTTCCGGACACGCAGACCGACAAGGCTTGGAAAACTTCGTCAAGACGATGAATCCCAGGCCCGAGAAAGTCCTCTGTGTTCATGGTGACGAGTCCTCCACACAGGACCTCTCGTCGGCTCTATACCACGACTACAATATGCGGACCTTTGCCCCGAAAAACTTGGAAACTTTCCGGTTCGTCTAGGGGCAAGCTGGCGATGCAGACCTCAACTGAGTTCGTATTCCCGGAATAGCGCCAGTGTGAGGACCCCGATATTACCGAGAACAAGGGCCAGCAGTACCAGGAGGGCGAGCGTGCGCGGGGCGACGAATTCTACCCCGATCCGGCCCAGAACCAACAGTCCACACAACACGAGTATCATCACGGCACCAGCCTTCATTTCGATCCAGGATTCTGCAGATAGCGGTCTGGCCGTGAGCGTTCGTTCGGGCCCTGACGCGTCGGCTGTAGAGGAGGCAAAGTAATCACGTAATTTGCCCCACGCCCAAATCGAAACTCCGTTGAGAGTGACCAGGATGGCTCCGATTACGAGCGACCAGGCAAGCAGCGGTGATCCCACAAAAAACAAGATGCCACTGCCGATCAAAAACAGGAGACTCCCGATTGCGTGACCGACCCCTCCCTCGAGATACTTGACAGCCTCTATCCGGATTACCTCACCCTCTATCTCTCTGCGCCCGTCCGAACTCATCTACCGGCGGGCGTACCGGGCGTATTCTCTCTCACTCGTTTGTCTATTGTTAGACAATTGATTGATATGTATAGTTTACGCCCCTTGATTTGTACCACCTCTGCTTGCGAGAGTCCCCCGTCGAACCCGGGATAGCCGGTATGATCGACAGACAGGTTTGTCTGCCAGCACCTGTGGATATCGATCGCTATACGAGTCGAGCGTCGGTTAGGGCGAGTGATCCTCGTGTGCCATCCCATTCGATACTATATTCGAGGTCGATCCGTCGATCCATGTGAGGACCGGCTGTGACGATGGTTTCGAACTCGCCGCCTTCTCCAAGGACGTGAACCCCGTACGTTTCGTTGAGGTCAATGAGGTCAGCCATCGCCTCCTGGTCAAGGACACGACCCAGCCACTTTTCATCCAAACCGCGGGCTGCAACTTTGACGATGCGAATTTCGAAATCGGCTTCCAGCATCGCCTCAAGGAGCGCAACGGAGTCACGCTGCCACAGTGGGGCAAACAACTCGACGTCTAGTCGATGTGCCATCGCTTCGATGCGAGACGTCTGGAATTCGCTCTCGACAGCCCCAGCGACGATACCGCCCAGGCCATTAGCCAGTGAGTCGTCCAGATCGCGTAAGGCCGTCTCCAGAGGGGCTAGTTCGGCATCACCCCGCTCCCCAACCGAGGAGCCATCGGTATCGAACTCACCCGGGAATACGTCGTATGAGGGGATGCCGATACTTTCTGCAGCCAAATTCGCAAGCTCTGTTTGTGGGACGTGGTACAGATATGAGTCTCCCTCGGGATGAACCGTTACGAGTCGCTGAACGTCGAGATCCGATTGCAGTGCACGGTGCAACGCCCAGGTCGAGTCCTTCCCACCGGAAAACAGACTGACCCAGGCTCCTCCACCCATGTTTATTCAAGGGAGTCAGTGCGTAAAACGCCTGCCGATCCGGTATGGCGCTTCGGGGCGCCGACTACCCATCAAATACGGGGAAGGTGCTTGCTGACGGAATCGTTCGGGACACACGTAACTGATTTGGGTCCACAGGTCGGCCGGCGAGGTATGTTCGACGAGTGGCGGGCATCGCCAGCAGGCGGGGGGACGGGAGCCGCCGTGTCGGTGGAGGTACCCGGGAAACCGGAGTCATTGGCGGACGCAGAGGCGGTGACGTACCGAACGGATCTTGGCGGAGTGATAGATCCAGCTGCGGATGTGGTGGGGGTGACACTGAACGGACTCTACGCGCATGCAGAAATCACAGTTGATGGCGAAATTTTGGGTCGGAACGATCCTGTCCACCACGATGCGTACTTCGAGCCGCTTCACCTCCCAATCCGGCCCCAAGATGGCGAACTCGTGGTTACCTGCTCCCAGCCCAAGGATCGTTTTGGAGGGCTGTATGCCACCGACCAGGTCCCGGCAACGGCTGCTGTCCCAGGAATTTGGTGGGATGCGACGACCCAATCTCATACACTCCCCTACGTTGCGTCACTTTCCATCTCGCCGACTGTCGAGGACGCACGAGCCACCTTGCGTGTCCGGGCCATGGTAGTCTCTGGTGGGTCGACTGACGAACGCCTGACTCTTTCCCTTCGACCATCCGGGACGCGGCGGGGTGGTGCCACCATGGAACGGCTCGGCATTAATACTGATAGTCCCGGCATTTCGACGATCGAGCATGAAATCGAGATTCGTGAACCGGACTTGTGGTGGCCAGCCGAACTTGGCGCCCAGCATCGATACACGCTCCGTGCAAAACTTGGCGAAAGTGAACTGTCTGTCACGACTGGACTCCGGGACGTCGACTGGGATGGCGATTCGATCCGTGTAAATGGGGAACCCATCCGCATTCGCGGCGTCAACGTGCTGACTGCGGACCCGGCCGATGTCGAGCGGGCCACGGACCTGAACGCGAATCTGATCCGGGGCCACGCCCATGTGCTACCGCCGGCGGTGTATGAGGCCTGTGACGAAGCAGGGCTGTTGGTGTGGCAGGACCTGCCCCTGACCGGGCCCGGGGAATTCGATGTCGAACGCGGGCAGGCGCTGGCCCGACGGCTGGTTCGGACTTACGGTCGTCATCCGAGTCTTGCCGCCGTCACTGTCCACGACGAACCAACGGCAGCCTTTGCCGACGGTCTCGGTTCGGGGTTTCTCGATCGTTTACGCATGCGATGGCGTGCTTGGCGGACGACATACGACCGCGACCCAGCCGAGGAGGTCGCATCCACGATCACGTCCCTTCCGGTGTTTCCTGTGGTTGGCGGCCCGGGTATCGATCCCGATGGAGCAGCGTACTATCCAGGCTGGGATTACGGGGAGCCAGCGGACGTGACGGCTCTTTTACAGCGGTATCCTGCGCCGGTATTGGCGGAGTATGGGGCTGCCTCGATGTCGGAGCCAGACCAGTCCCTCCCTACCGCTGTTCGGAACAGATTAGAAACCTACGTGGGCACAGATCTCGCCGCGTCTCGACGGTACCAGTCGACACTGCTTCGTACGGTCACGAGTGCCGTCCGCAGGGATGGGCTGCCGGCGATCGCCTTTGCATTGCGGGACGTGGGGGAATGGGGAATGGGTGTGTTCGAGTCCGATGGCGAACCCAAGCCGGCTGCTGATGCCCTCGAATCCGCCTTTGAGCCGGTCCAGGCGTTTCTTCATTCGCCTGGCCGACAATGTACTGTCGTCGTCGTCAACGATTTGCCTTCGTCGGTATCGCCAACTGTACGGTGGTCAGCCGGCGACGCCGGAGGGAGTCTCGAGGTAGAAGTCCCGGCCAGAGACACCGCTCCTGCCGGCGAAATACGGATCCCGGCCGACGCGTCCACAGTGGAATTGGTCACGGAGCGGAGAGATCGGCTCGCGACACACCGGTACGAGATCTAGGGCAGACGGCCGAGAGTCACCGTGTGCGTGGCTCACACGGGCGTCTCGACGACCGGAATCCTTAAACGAACCCCTCCGTTACGTTGGACTACCAGAACGCCGCCGGCGTTCCGGCAGTATCGCGCTACGCCCACATGACAGGGATCATTCCTTATCGGCGTCAGCTGCACGCGGGAGAGGTAACTGCTGTTCGTCGCGGCGGGCATGGCATCGAGGCACAATTATGGCAGAATCGATAGACGAATCCAAGAACGTAGCAGTCACAGACGAAGATCTCG
>CAZKGF010000052.1:0-10487 GCA_964552115.1 uncultured Halobacteriales archaeon | reverse complement strand
TCACCGACGTCGAGAACGCGTTCGTGTTCCACGTCGAGACGGACGGCTCCTTCACGGTCGACGAACTGACACTCCGCGCGGTCGAGACGATTCGCGACCGCGCCGACGAACTGCGCGAAGCAGTCCAACTGTAAGCGAGAATGACCCCTGCCCCCATCCCACCGATGACCGCGACGCCCCACGGCGCTAGCGTGAGGACCGAAAGCGGTTTTAGGGGGCATCCAGAACGAACTATTGCGCGCAGGGATAGCCAAGTCTGGCCAACGGCGCAGCGTTCAGGGCGCTGTCCCGTAGGGGTCCGCAGGTTCAAATCCTGCTCCCTGCACTCTCTTGGAGAATGGTTATGAGCAAAACGAACCCGAGACTAAGCAGTCTCATCGCCGACTTGAAATCGGCCGCCCGGAGCGGTGACGGTGACGTCTGGAGCGACGTCGCCGAGCGCCTAGAGAAGCCACGGCGGACCCACGCTGAGGTCAACCTTGGCCGCATCGAGCGCTACGCCCGGGAGGACGAGACGGTGGTCGTACCCGGAAAGGTCCTCGGCAGCGGCGTCCTTCGGAAGGACGTCACGGTCGCGGCCGTCGACTTCTCCGGTTCGGCAGCCAAGAAGATCGATCAGGTGGGCGAAACCACGACACTCGAACAGGCAATCGAAGACAACCCCGCAGGGTCGAACGTCCGGGTGATCCGATGAGCATGGCCGAATTCGACGCCGATGTCGTCGTCGACGCCCGGGACTGTATCCTCGGTCGGGTGGCGTCCCAGGTCGCCGAGCGCGCCCTAGACGGCGAACGCGTTGCCGTCGTCAACGCCGAGCGAGCGGTCATCACCGGTCGCAGAGAGGACGTCATCGAGGGTTACCGGCAACGCCGCCGGGAGGGCTCGGACCGCGGTCCCGAATACCCGCGCCGGCCGGACCGGATCTTCAAGCGATCGATCCGGGGGATGGTCCCGTACAAGAAACCGCGCGGCCGAACCGCACTCGAGAACGTCCGTGTCTACGTCGGCAACCCGTTCGACGATGACACGACGCTGCTCGAAGACGCGTCGCTGGACCGACTGTCGACCATCAAATTCGTCCCGCTGGGCGACGTCAGCGAGGCACTTGGAGCAAACGTGACATGGTAACGAACACATCTGGAAAGAAGAAGACCGCGATCGCCCGGGCGACCATCGACGAGGGCGAGGGGCGTGTTCGCGTGGACGCCCAGCCAGTCGAACTCGTCGAGCCCGAACTGGCCCAGCTGAAGATGCTCGAACCCTTCCGCCTGGCCGACGACGACCTCCGAGACGAGGTCGACGTTCGCGTCAGCGTCGAGGGTGGAGGCGTCATGGGTCAGGCTGACGCTGTGCGAACGGCGATCGCCCGGGGCCTCGTCCAACACACGAACGACGCCGAACTCCGGGACGCCTTCCTGGAGTTCGACCGATCGTTGCTCGTCAACGACGTTCGCCAAAGTGAATCAAAGAAATGGGGCGGTCCCGGTGCGCGGGCCCGCTACCAGAAATCATACCGCTAAGTGATCACCTCATGATGGTACCAGTCAGGTGTTTCACGTGCGGGAAGGTGGTCGGCGAGCACTGGGAGGAGTTCAAGGCGCGAACGCGTGAAGCCGACGATCCCGAGAACCCCGAGGCGGTTCTCGACGATCTCGGCGTGCAACGCCACTGCTGTCGCCGGATGCTCGTCTCGCACAAAGACCTCGTCGACATCGTCTCCCCGTACCAGTGACACCAATGGCCAAGATAGACAATCGATACGAGAAAGCCCGGATCATCGGCGCCCGCGCCCTCCAGGTCGCCTACGGCGCCCCCGTCCTCGTCGAGACGGATCAGAGCCAGCCGATTCTGATCGCTGCCGAGGAATTCGACGCGGGCGTCCTCCCCTTTACTATCCGACGGGGTGAGGAGTAGTGACCCGCATCGTGGACGTCAGGTTGCGGCGCGTACTCGATTCGCGGGGCAATCCGACGGTCGAGGCCGACGTCCACACGGAATCGGGTGGTTTTGGTCGCGCCGCAGCGCCAAGCGGCGCGTCGACGGGCGAGCACGAAGCGATCGAGCGCCCGGTCGACGAAGCGATCGCGACTGCCCGCGAGGCGGCCGTCCCCCGGCTTCTCGACGACTGTTATGCCGGTGACCAGCGGACGGTCGACGCGGCTCTGCACGCAGCCGATGGGACCGATGACTTTGCGACCATCGGCGCCAACAGCGCGGTTGCCATTTCCATGGCTGCCGCGAAGGCTGCTGCCGACGTCTTGGGTGCACCGTTGTTCCAGCACCTCGGTGGGACCTTCCGTGGCGATACCGTGCCGGTGCCACTCGGGAACGTGATCGGTGGCGGGGAACACGCCGCAGAGGCAACCGATATCCAGGAGTTTCTGGCCGTCCCGATCGGTGCACCGGGCGTCGAAGAGGCTGTCTTTGCAAATGCGGCGGTCCACGAGGCCGTCGGCGACCTCTTGGCCGATCGCGGAATCGCCTGTGGGACCGGTGACGAAGGGGCCTGGGCCCCACAAATCGACGACGCCACGGCCTTCGAGGTACTTGCCGACGCCGTCGACCGGGTGAGCAGTGATGTCGGGTTTGCGATCGAAATGGGTCTCGACGTCGCCGGAGCGGAGTTGTTCGACCCCGAGGCCGACGCCTATCGGTACAGCGACCGGACGCGGAGTACGGCCGAGCAGATCGATTACATGGTCTCGCTCGTCGAGGAATACGATCTCGTCTACGTCGAGGATCCACTCGACGAGAACGATTTCGAGGCATTCGCCACGTTGACCGAGCGGGTGGGTGACCGGACGCTGATCTGCGGTGACGACCTGTTCGTCACGAACAAGGCCCGGATCCAGCACGGTGTGGAGGCTGACGCCGCAAACAGCGTCCTGATCAAGCCCAATCAGATCGGGACGCTGTCGGACGCGGTCGACGCCGTCGAAACGGCGGTCGGCCACGGCTACGAGCCGGTCATCTCTCACCGGAGTGGCGAGACCGAGGATACGACCATCGCCCACCTGGCAGTCGGGGTGGACGCGTCGTACATCAAGACAGGTGCCGTCGGCGGCGAGCGGACGGCCAAGCTGAACGAACTCATCAGAATCGAGCAAAACGAGGCAAATCCAGCATGAGCGGAAACGACAACGAAGGTCTCGACGCCGCCGAGTCCGACGTCGACACCGAGCCAGCCGACGAGGCGGGCACGGACGCCGACGCGGAGCCGACGGCCGAGGCCGACGACGAGACGGAGGCAGTGCCCGCCGAGGCCGACGACGCGGCCGAGGCAGAACAACCACCTGCGGAAACTGCAGACGAGGACGTCCTCTCGGACGAGGAGGCGGACCTTCTCATTCCCGTCGAGGACTACCTCGCGGCTGGTGTGCACATCGGAACCCAGCAAAAGACGAAGGACATGGAACGGTTCATCCACCGTGTTCGGACGGATGGCCTGTACGTCCTCGACGTCTCCATGACCGACCAGCGGATCCGGACCGCAGCGGATTTCCTGGCGAACTACGACCCGGCCCAAATCCTGGTCGCGTCGTCACGACAGTACGGGCGGTTCCCGGCCGAGAAGTTCGCGGATGCCGTCGGCGCACGGGCCCGCACCGGGCGCTTCATTCCCGGGACGCTAACCAATCCCAGATACGACGGGTATATCGAACCGGACGTAGTCGTCGTCACGGACCCCATCGGGGACTCCCAAGCCGTCAAGGAGGCGATTACCGTGGGAATCCCGGTCATCGCGATGTGTGACTCGAACAACCAGACAAGCAACGTCGATCTGGTCGTCCCGACGAACAACAAGGGCCGCAAGGCGCTGTCTGTCGTCTACTGGTTGCTTGCCAACGAGACACTCGATCGCCGGGGTGCGGAGCCCGCATACGCGCTCGAAGATTTCGAAAGCGACCTCTGATCGACGGCGGGCACAACCTACTTCTCGCAGGCGGTGGTCGGTGGTACGCATGGGCGAAGGAGATACGATCTTGAACGCTGTATTGGGAGCGGTGGCCTCGGTGGTCTTGGGCCCTGTCGTCCCGTTCGCACCGGTGCTCGGTGGCGCAATCGCCGGCTACCTCCAAGGTGGAAGTCGGAATGACGGGATTCGTGTCGGGGCGTATGCCGGACTCATCGCGTTGATCCCGCTATTTCTGCTGTTCATGATCGTCGGGAGCGCTTTCTTTGCAGTGATGGCCGGTGGCATGGGGATGGGCATGCCCGGCGGGTTCGCCGGGCTCGGCGCGATCGTGTTGCTCATGGCATTTCTCTTCACGGCGTTGTACACGGTCGGCCTGTGTATTATCGGGGGCTGGCTGGGTAACTACGTCAAGCACGACACCGATATCGACCTGTGAAACTGTTACTGTCGATCCGGGACGGCCGTGAGGACTTCGGCGACGTGGCGGATGTTTTCGGTATCGATCAATAGTTCGGCGGCTTCGCGGAGGGCGAACTCGGCCGTGATCTCCTGGCCATAACAGGCTGCGTACAACTCGAACCAGTCGTTCATAGCGGACTCGAGGGCCGTGTACTGTTCCGGTGGGAAGTGGACCATTTGCCCACCCGTGCGTGCTTCGACGTATAACGAGACGGCCGGTCCGGCCCCTTCGCGAAGATAGGTCATCGCTTCGTCGGGTGCTGGTGGGTCCGCGGGCGGCTGGAATGCCGACCGGTGCCGGTCTGCACGCTTGCGCAGCGTTGCGATCCGGGCGTGAAACCGGTCGGTGGCAGTCGCCATCTCAGCCTTCCTTGTACTCGACGCCCTTGCCACCCGGCGGGTGCTCCCAGTGGGTATCGGCGACGACTGCACACGTCCCACACTCGACGCACGGCTGGGTATCGAGGCTGACGACGTGCTCCTCGCCGGTCTCCGTCTGGATGGTTTCGTCGCGGTAACAACCCCCGCCGAAGTCTTTCGCGCTCACGGGACAGGCCGTCACAGCCGTCCCGGAGGCTTCGAAACTGTTGTCCTGCAGTTCGATGTGGGGCTCGGCGACGTCGTAGGTGAGGTCGCCGATGCGGTCGTCGAGCTCGGGTGGCTCGATGGGGTTGTCGTCCGTAATGGGTTCGCCGAGCACCTCACCGATCCGTTCGGGCACGGCCACGTACGAGGTTCGCGTGTCAGGAATCATGCCGAGGACGAACGGCGAGTTGAAGGCTCGGTTGATCACTCCACCGAAGGCTTTGATCCCGGCGGTGCCGATCGGAGAGTTGAGGAGCGCGCGATTGAACCGGTCGACCGCGCCGTTTTCGGAGAGGGCCCGCGTCCACCGATACCGCCGCGGTCGGAGTTGTTCCATGACGCCTTCTTCGGTGAGCTTTTGCTCGTACAGTTGTCCGGCCTGGGCGGGTTTCCCGCGGGTTTTGGCCTCGATGTAGGCTTCGGCGGCGAGGCCGCCAGCCGTGACGGCGTGGTTCATGCCTTTGATGATCGGCCCCTGGGCCTGCATCTGACCGGCTGCGTCGCCGACGAGCAGGAGGCGGCCACGGTGGGGTGACGGATGGGCGACTTTCTTCGAGTCAGGGACGAGCTTGGCGGAGTATTCTCGTTCGTCGTACTCGCCTTGCAGCCACTGATCGAGCAGCGGGTGTGTCAGCAGGTTGTTCAACAGCTCGTGGGGTTCGGCAGCCTCGTCGGCCAGCGAATCGAGGTGGAAGACGGTCCCGATCGACAGCGAGTCTTCGTTGGTATACAGGAAGCCACCGCCGCGGACGCCGTCGAAGAGATCGCCCGAGAACAAATGGGCGGCGCCCTCGCCCGGATCGACATCGAACCGATCCTCGATGGCGCTGGGGTCCATGTCGACGACGGCCTTGACACCTTGGAACCACTCGTCGGGTTCGTCCCAGTCCATGAGTCCAGCATCGCGTGCGAGTTCCGAATTGACGCCATCGGCAGCGACGATCAGGTCGGCCCGGATCGGATCGAGTTCGTCGCATGTGACCCCGACGATCTCGGCGCCATCCCGGAGGAGGCCGTTGACACGGACGTTGGTCAGGAGGCCACCGCCGGTCTCGCGCGTCATCTCGTGGACTTGGTCGGCCAGCCAGGAATCCATCGGCCGGCGGAGCACCGAGTCACACCAGTCCATGTCGTGCTGGTGGACACCCTCGAGATCGAGGGTCTTCACCTTCCGGCCGGCGACGTTGTGCATGTAGTGTTCGTCGACCTGGCGTTCGCTTGCCTCCTCCCGGAAGCCCGGGAAGAGGCCATCGATAGTGTAGGGGGCGGATGTTTCCGCGTAGATGAGGCCGCCGGAGACGTTCTTCGAGCCGGCGTCGACGCCCCGTTCCAGAACGAGCGTTTCGACGCCCTGCCGTGCCAGTGCTGCTGCCGCCGCGGCGCCGCCGGGGCCGGCCCCGACGACGATTGCTTCGTAGTGTTCGTGCTCAGTCATCGCTTGCCTCCTGGACCGCGGTAGTGAAGTCGCCCGCCTCGAGTGCGTCCGTCAACCGGGGGAGTACGTCGAACAGGTCGCCCTGGATGTAGTAATCCGAGAAGTCTTTGATGTCGGCGTCGGGATCCGTGTTGATCGAGATGATCACGTCGGACTCGTCCATCCCGACCTTGTGCTGGACGGCGCCGGAAATTCCGGCTGCAATATAGACGTCCGGTTCGACCTCTTGGCCCGATTCGCCGATCTGGCGTTCTTCGGAGACGTACTGCTCGACGTGGCCGCCAAACTGGTAGGATGCGGTAATGACACCCCGTGAAAGTCCGAGGTCCGCGTCGTCGAACGCATCGACGAGATCGACGCCCAGTTCGATCCCTGTCGTTGGGTCGTCGCCGATGCCCCGACCGAGTGCAACGATAACGTCGTGACCGGTCAGGTCGACGCCGCTGTCGAGACTATCGTAGTCGGTCACCTCGATCTCGAACCAATCCTCGGGCAGGTCGATATCGTGTTCGACGACGTCGCCGTCGCGGTCGTGATCGGGCTCGGGTAGATCGAACGTCCCCGGGATGACCGAGGCCCCTTGTGGATGGAAGTCGCGGTGGGGCTTGTCGATGCAGAGAATCGTCGAGTATTCGAATCCCGAAAAGTCCGGCCGGGGCATGTGCAATACCTTCTCGAAGGTGACCGTCTCGCCCGGTCGGCCGGTCTTGGCGGGATTAGAAATCTGTGCGTTTTCGATGTAGAGGTCAGAACAGTCGGAGGCGAGGCCGGAGTCGAGTTCACCCTGGACCAGGGCGGAAAGGTCTCGCCCATTGTTCGTTGCCGGGAAGATCGTATATCTGGGCTCGTGGTAGTCCCGCCAGTCGGCGTCCCAGTCTCGACAGGCGTGACAGAAGATCTCCGTATACGGGCGGTGACGGAAGCGCTCCAGGCGCTCGTCGTCGTGGAAGACGACTCTGTCGGCGCCGTAGGCGATGGCTTCGTCGGCGAGATCTGCGATATCCGACCCGATGAGGACGGCGATGACGTCTTCCTCGTCACCGTAGTCCGCCGCATACCCGTCCATGAGTTCACGGGCCTTGCCCAGCATCTCCTTGGAAACGTCGATCAGTTCGCCCTGTTGGGTCTCACAGTAGACCCACATGTCTTCGTACGTGCCGTCGACCGTGCCTTCGACGTACTGCTTGTCACGCGTCGGGTGGTCGAGATCGGGATGTTTCTCCTCTGGCGGAACGTACTCGACTTCTTCCCGCTCGCCTTCGATGTCCTCCTCGAGGGATTCGATCCTGTTTTCGATCTGGGTGGTCGCACCTTTGCGATCCTGCCCTTCAAATTCCCGTTCGAGGAGGTCTTCCAGGATGTCGATATCGTCGATGTCCCGGACGAGATTTGCGACGTCTGCGACCGTCAGTTCCGTCAAGTCGACGTCGCTGGGATCAGCCTCCTCCGCATCGGCTTGCACTTTCTCCAGGCGATCCTCGAGCAGTGTTTTCACCGGGGCCCGATCCTCTCCCTCTTCCTCGAGGGCCAGCATCGCTTCGAGTTCGTCGGCATCCTCGATCTCCGTGATCTTCGGGCCCAATTCCGCGATTTCAAATTCGGTGGGGTCGATGTCGACCATGATCAGTCACCTGCCGCGTAGTCGGCCATCTCCTCGAAGACCGTCTCCATGCCGTCTGGGTCGTCCGGATCTATCTCGACGGCTTCGCGCTCGGAGGGTGCCTTGGGGATCGGGTCGACCCCGGAGACGATCGTCGGTGATCCGTCGAGTCCGATAAAGTCCGGATCCAGGTTGAGATCTTCGTGGTTCCAGACGGTGAGCACGTCCTGGAACTCCTCGGCGCGCTCCTGGGTCTGCGCACGGAAGTCCTTGTGCCGGAGGCGGTGGTCGGCCTTCCGATAGGCGGGCTCGAACTCCGGATCGGTCACGATAAACGCCGGGAGTTCGGCTTCGACGGTCTCGATTTCGGAGATATCCCCTTCGACGAGGCGTTTGGCCCGTACGATCCCCTCGCCTTCGTCGATGTCCAGTGCCACGACGTGGGTGATGAGTGGATACTCCGGCATTTTGTCGTTGATGTGAAGACACCAGTTCGTTTGCGGACCGGTGTGACCGGTCTCCCCGTCAGCCGTTTTGAAGCCGGCAAACACGAGGTCCGGTTGTTCGTCGAGGTTCTCCAGGCCGGTCGTGATGGTCATCCCCGTGGCCCAGGTGTCGGCTGCCCCCATTTCTTTGTCCGAGAGGAGATAGAGGTCGTCTGCGTAGACGTCTCGCATTCCTTCTTGGAGGACCTCTTTGTATCCAGGTGGTCCCATGCTGAGAATGGAGACATCCCCCCCATGGCGGACCTTCGTTTGGAGGGCGGCCCGGAGCGCTATCTTGTCGTTCGGATTCATGACCGTCGGCGTCTTGCCCCGCTCGAGGTGGCCGTCCTCGTCGAAGGAGACCTTCCCCTCACGGAAGTCCGGGACGCCTTTGGTAAGGACTACGCTGCGCATTCTTTCGTACCTAGCTAAGCCGGGTGGCCAGGCGGGCCTAAGTGTTTCTTTCTACCGACGATGGGAGGACATCGATCCAGGGTGAATCCGGGGACCGTACGGTACTCGGTCCGAGAGTCGACGGAAAACAGTCCGTGGCCTGGTGGCTAAATTCGACCTGCCCGTCCAGGATCGACATCGATCGCGTCGACCGGACAGACGTCCACACAAAGCATGCAATCGATGCACTGGTCTTCGTGTGTCGGGTCGGCTTTGATCTCGCTTTCGGGGTGGTCGGGCGAGTCAACCCATTCGAACACGTCCACCGGGCAGTCTTCGAGGCACGCTCCGTCGGCGATACAGATGTCGAAGTCGACGGCGACGTGGGTCCCATGAATGCCGAGCGTGTCGGGTTCATCCACTGGGCCCCAGACGTCGTGACCTTCGTGTTCGTCGACGACGTCACGATTCTCTTCGAATTCCGGGTCGATGGCCATCGCTAGATAAAGCGGGGGTACGGACGAACGTAAACCTTAGCCTATGGCCTTTTCGGAGCGTCCGGATCTGTCGGTTCGTTGCTCGGATGGAGCGGTGCCACGTCGGTCACAGCCAGTCGCGTGCCAGCGATGGTAACGGGCGAGTCTGAGGGAACGCATTACGCGGGTCGTACTGCCCCTGTACTCCTTACGAATGGGTATAATAGACGACGGTTTCCTCGTCGTCGTGTCGGTCGACGCGGACGAAGCCCACGCGCTCGAACTGGCGGCGGTCGCCCGCCTCGGTTTCGAGGAGGCCCGGCTCGGCGACGCCGGACACGTCCCCCTCGATCGTTCGCATCCGCGTCGGGACTCCCGAACGTGGGACCCAGTGGACGACATCGACGTCACCCTCGCGAACGACGTCGAGGTCGTCGCCGGTGTACTCGAAGGCATCGCGTGTGTGGCGAACGCAGCCGTAGCCCTTTAGCCAGACGCGGGCGCCGTTAGGTGGCACGTCGTCCGGTTCGATCAGGACGCCGTCGCCGACCGGGATATCGCGGGTTCCACGGTCGGGATGGTCCGGGTGCCGCGGAGGCTCCCCGCGGTCTGGCCCCCCAACGATCTGTTTGGCCACGCCGTCGCGGACGAAGAACGCGCGGTCGGTCTCGTCGTCGATGCGGTCTCGATTGTGTGCATAAATGGCGGACATGGAGAGTTCGACGTTCGAGGTCGACGTCCCCAGTTCCACCATGGCGTCGACCACGGCTTCGCCGGTAATGCCACGCCTGCGGAGGCTTGCGACCGTCGGCGCCTGCGGATCGTCCCAGCCGTCCAATGCCCCGGTTTCGATCCGATCCCGAATCGCCGACGTCGAAAGCGGCACGTCGTACTCGTCGACTTGGACGTGGCCCCAGTGGATTACTTCGGGATAGGTCCAATCGAAGTAGTCGTAGACGAACTGCTGGCGTTTGGCAGCGTCCTGGAGGTCGATTCCACGGATGATGTGCGACACGTCGGTCAGGTGATCGTCCACACCGCTCTGGAAATCTAGCATTGGCCAGCAGCGGTACTCGGCGGCCGCCTCGCGGGGGTGGGGCCGATCGATCATCCGGAAGGCGACCCAGTCCCGCAGGGC
>CAZKGF010000051.1:0-10511 GCA_964552115.1 uncultured Halobacteriales archaeon | reverse complement strand
AGCTCCGGATCATACCCAGAGGTATCGACACCGCGTACAAATATCTTCCGAGACGATCACTGCCCTGTCAGCCTCTCCCAGAAGGTACCAAGCCGTCCAGAGAACCACGTGGACCGTCATGCGAGCGTGTGGGGCCAGAAGTCCTTTATTGGGTCCAACCCTGTCGTGGGTATGCGCAGACGTGCACGGGGTGCAGTGGATACGGACACCCTGCTAAAGGTCATCCTCGTCCTCGTCATCGTCTGGATTGGTATCGAAATCGCCAACGAATTTGTCGATACGATCCGTGATCTCATTGGTCCGTTCGACAGTATCCTGGGACTCGTTATCGTTGTGTTGATCATCTTATACCTCCTCGATCGCCTGTAGATCCCGACGAGCTTTTTCCCTCAAACCCCCTACCGGACGTGTGTACAGCCTGAACGTCCCTATTCCCGGGGCGGTGAGTTCCCTGGCTACTAACCTCGCCAGAGAATGGCCAACTGCGACAGCACGGACGCGACGGAACCAGACACTGGTCTTAAAACGGTTGGGTCAGGGACCAGCTGTGACCTTCGATCATCTACGGGCCAAGGCCCGGGAGGTGCTCGCCGGAACCGCCCCATTTGCCGTCAGAGTTCAGGGGATCGATCAGTTTTCGACCGTCCCGGATGGGCCTGCTCCAGTGGTGTACCTCGCCGTCGAAAGCCAGGAACTATTTGCCCTCCACAAACGTCTCGTCGCTGCATTCGACCCGGTCGACGACATCGAAGGCCCAAACTACGAACCACACGTGACGATCGCTCGTGGGGGTGATCCGGCTGTCGCTCGCCGCCTCACACAACGGGAGATCGATCCCATCGAATGGACGGTCGACGAGTTGGAATTTTACGACGCGAGAAGGGAAGAACGGGCTGGCCGGCTTTCGCTTCCAATGCGGTGATAGAACGGGTCCAGAACGGACGTTCAGGTCTCGTCGAACTCGGAACCAATGCGATATGGCTGATCTTCCTCCTCTCCGTCGAGTTCGTCGAGGAGAACAACCTCTTCGTCGTCCGCAGCGTCGACCTGTTGGCGTAATTGCGTAACGTATCGCTTGTGTTCTTCCAGTTGCTCACGAAGATGATCGGCTTCGAGTTCGAGGCGTTCGTGTTCACGAACGAAACTCTTGGGAACCTCGACCTTCGGGGGGAAGGACGATTTGTCACCCGACTCGTCGCCGACTTCGTGTTCCGGTACGACCGCCACCTGGCCATCGTGGGCGACTAACATATCCACGTAATCACGGAATACGGCTGAAAGAGAAATATCTCGTTCTTCGGCGATGTCGCGGAGCGTTTCGAACTTCTCTTCGCTCACACGGAAGGAGATCGTCTTGTTCTTGTTACCCATAGCACCCAAATACTGGGGGAGGGGTCCACTTAACCGTTTGTCAGACGCCTGGCTGTCGCGGACTCAGTCTGCAGTCGCCTCAGTCTGGGCGTCCTCGAGACTCTCGAGAGCTTCAACGACGAGCCGTCGGTAATTCTCGACCGGGAGATCGTACTCCTCGCTTGCCATTGCGACGTACTCCTTCGGCGATGTCGCCGGATCAGCTGCTGCCTCCTCGTCGAATGCCTGGACACGTTCGAGTGTCCGTTCTGCCGTTTCCACAACCCACCGATCCCGGGTCACTTCGTCGACGCGCGTGATCGACTCCGGCCGAATCGAGGTGTTCACTTCGCCGTCGTCAGTCTCGTACGTTCGGGGTTTTCCAACCACCGCGACGTAGGCCGGCGGTTCGAGTTCTCGGAGCATCGAGGCGGCTTCGGGCTGGTACTGCCCCGCATACATGAAGAACGTGTCCCCGTTTGGATCGACAACACGGCCTTGCCAATACTCGGCATCGTCACCGACGTCTTCGGTTTCAGTGAGGGTTCCGACGACGAACACCCGATTGGCCCGCTCGCCGGTGGGAAGGAGGAGGTACACTGGGGCCCGATCGTCGTCACTCTCCGTGAATGTGTATTCTGCGTCGTTGAACTCGCCGGCGAATACCCGACGTGCAACCTCGCGAGTTGGAGTTGTTGCCATTCAAATCGACCTCGCTTTGATGAGGGCGGCTTCAGGGTCGGCGGGCGTGGAAACCGGTTCGGCCTCATCTGCGAGGACGTACCGACCCAGTTGGGGACCACGCACTCGGTAATACTGGCCCAACAGAGAGCGGCGCATTTCCTCGGCGACGACTGACGTATCCAACGCATCCATGGCCATCTCCTGGGCTTCATCGAGTGTGATTCCCGTGAGGGATTCGGTGGCTTCCTGGTCGAAGATGACTTCGGTAACATCGACCCCATCGTCGAGGACGCCCTTGATCCGGAGATCGAATTCACCTTCGACTTCTCCGTGTTCGGAACACCGTCCGTTCTGAAGCACCCTCGTACAATCATCCGTTGGGCAGCGCTTGATGAGCCCGCTGCCCGATTGAATGTCGACTAGTGCCCCCATCACTTCGATGCTGTCATCGCCTACCTCGATATCCTCGTCGAGGGCCTCAACCTCGGTTGTACTATTGAGTTTGACCGAAAAGCGGCCTTGGTATTCGTCGGTCACTACGTTTCGCAGGTCATAGACCGTTCCCTCTTCGAGAGCGGGCAGGTCGGATTTGGCCCACTTGGTGAACTTGATGGAGCCTGTCTCATCCCCCAGCAGTCCGACCTGGGCAACGGACTCGCTCCGGGGCTCCCACAGTTCTACCACCTTAGCCGTCAGATCGATCCAGTCCTCGGGTTCATCGATGTCAGCGATCTGCACTCGCTCGTTTCCTCCGCCGCCGGTGTCCAGATCGTCCCGATCTAACCCAGCTTCTTCCAAATAGCTATTCGTGACGCTGCGGCGCGCCTCCGTTCGTGGGACCGTATAGTCGTCCACGAGGGTGCGAAGCCGGTCGTGGACCTCGTCCACGGTAATGTCTAGTTCGTCGTCGAACCGGTCGTGTATCTCGACCGCGTCGGTACGTAAATCAGTCTCAGTCATGGGCTGTCATCGTCTCCTCGGTGTTTCCAATGGGAGACACACGAGTCTTGGATCCCGGTGACGTTTAAAGTTCCCCGTCACCGGGGTGGAAGTGGTGTGGGACGTCGACACACTCTAGGAGATAAAATTCATTAATGAATATTATCATTATAGATCATAACATTTATTCCCCGACCATTCCCAGCAGGGGAGCACGGGTGGCCAGACCACCACTGGCTACCACACACCAATGACGCAGGACCACACCGGATCCGACGCTGTCGCGAATCGTGTTCGAACCACCGACCCGTATATCCGGGATGTCGACAACCCACAAGCCGCGCAGTTGCGAGAACGCCTCGCAACCCAAGACTACGTGTTTGCGCCCGGGATCTACCATGCCCTCGATGCGAGATTGGCAGAGATGGCCGGCCACGATGCGGTCTACATGTCGGGGTATTCGACCGTGCTCGGCCAGTTCGGGTTCCCGGACCTCGAAATGGTGACGATGACCGAAATGGTCGAAAACGGTAAACGGATCGCCGAGGCCACGGAGTTGCCGGTCATCGCCGATGCCGACACCGGATACGGTGGGGTGCACAACGTTCGCCGGGCAGTCCGCGAATACGAGAAAGCTGGTGTGGCCGCGGTCCACATCGAGGATCAGACCTCGCCTAAGCGATGTGGTCACATCGCCGGGAAACAAATCATCTCCCGCGAAGCGGCCGAGGCGCGGTTCTCGGCGGCAGTCGATGCCAAACAGTCCGACGATACCATCATCATCGCCAGGACCGACGCCTACGGCTCGGCCAATGGAGACTGGGACGAACATCTTGCCCGTGGCCGCCTCTATGCGGACGCTGGTGTGGATCTCGTCTGGCCAGAGATGCCCGATCCGTCACGTGAAGACGCCACAGCATACGCGGAGGCCATTCACGAAACGCACCCAGAGATTGACCTGGCGTTCAATTATTCCTCGAGTTTCGCCTGGAGTGAAGAGTCCGACCCGCTGACCTTCGCCGAGTTAGGCGACCTGGGATACAACTACATCTTCATCACCCTGTTTGCATTACACTCGGGAGCCCACGCAGTCTACGAGGACCTACAGTCGCTTGCCACAGACGGCGAGCGGGCGCAGTTCGATCTGGAGGGCCGATATCTCGACCACGAGACAGAGAGCCACCACGAACTATCGTTCGTGCCACGGTTCCAAGAGATCGAGACTGCCTTCGATCCGGAGGCGAAACAACGACAGGATCAGTCGGCCGGATTTACCGACGAGGGCGAGACGGTGATGACGAGCGAGGGGTCGAACGACTGACCGAAGGAGCCAGGTTTAATAGTACTGCGCCGCGGGACAACACGTCTCACATGAGTTCACACACACGACACGACCGTGATTTCGTCCGATCGTTTTTCACATCGCCGACGGCTGTCGAAGGCGAAGAAAACTCGGCCACGATGCTCGAGAGTGCAGCCCAACTCCGGGGAATGCAGGCTCCGGACGTGTGGGTCCCCGACAACGAGGACGCTACAGCACCCTCGATGCGTGACGAAGGTGCACGAAACATCGTAGAAGTGGTCGCCGCACACGGCAGCGACTTCCCCGGAGAAATCCACCCCCGGGTCGTCTGGCACCGTGACGATCCGAGCACCCGGTACCAAGGGTTCGAACATATGCTTGAGATTGCGGATCCAGCCGGTGGCGCAGTCGATCACATCGACGGGTTCGTGATTCCCGAGGTTGGTGATATCGACGACTGGAAGAAAGCCGACGAGTTGTTGACGATCGTCGAAAGCGAACACGGTCTCGAAGAGGGAGGGTTGGCAATGTCTGTGATCGTCGAAAGTGGTGAAGCCGAGTTGGCGATGAGCCACCTACGCTCAGAAATGGGTAAACCCACGAACAACCTCGAGCGACTTTTCCTCTTGGTCGATGGAGAGGTCGATTACACCAAGGATATGCGGGCAATGACGCCGACAGGTGGGTTACCTCCGTGGCCCGAACTGCGTCATAACACGTCCAGAGGTGCGAGTGCAGCACGGTGCATCGCCATCGACGGTCCCTACGATGATATCCGAGATGTCGAAGGATACCAAGAACGTATGGTCGACAACCAGGCCAAGGGCATGCTTGGTATCTGGTCACTCACACCCGGCCAGGTGGTCGAGGCAAACGAGTCGCCCCTCCCCCCGGTCGACGGGTCGTGGCTCCTCGAGGTCGGCGGGGAAACGGTCGAATTGGAAGACCGAGATGGCCTACAGGTCTACACGGGTGATCGGATTTCGCTCCGTGAAGACGAGGATCAATACGTGCTTACAGTCGAGGGAAGCGAGCGTGACCTCGATCGTGAAGAGCTCCAAGAGGAGTTGTTGGACTTGATCGAATATGTCCCGAGTCTGGACGACATCGTGGATTCGATGGAAGAGTTCGAAGCAGCAAAAGAGGCCGGTCGTGGAGCCATCTCAATGACGCAGTCGGCTACGCTCGAAGTCGACGGCGTTAGCGTCGACGTTAGTCGGGACCGGATGTGGGATGAAGCCACCTATCAGGCTGCACAAACGCCGATCAATCTCTTCCAGGACGTCTACGAGAACCGAACCGACCAGCACGAACCACTCGCCGAACGGTACGGATCGGTGGTCGTCGAACGGGCAATGAACGTTGGCTAAGGCGTAGGGGAGCCGTTCTGTAGAAAGTGTTACTCGAACTTCTCGAGTAACGTCGCGTAAAACTCTCGCTCGTCGGCTGGGTTCGAATGGTCGGCGAGTTTCTCGACGATCAATTCCGGTGTCGAACGGGCGAGTACACCGCTGACCGGCGTGCGATCGACGACGAGTTCGCCGTCGTCGAGGCCGCGAGCCTGGATTCCGTCGACCGGAATCGGACGATTGGCAGCCGCACGAATGTCTGTCGCAAGGTGGGAGACGAAGACGGCGAGGGCATCGCGTTCGTCCAACGCCTCCAGAATGCCCGCCACGATTGTAGCCGCAGCACCTGGTTCCGTGATGCTCTCCAGTTCATCAACCAAGACGAGAACCGCGTCGTCTTCGATGTCGGTTACTAGTTCTCCAAATTCGCGAACGGTTGCTTCGAATGCCCCTGCGTCGAGCGTCCCCTGACTCTTTCCGTAGTAGTGTAGTTCGTCGAGTCGAGGGACAGATGCGTGATCGGCCGGAACCGGCAAGCCCATGTGCGCCAGCGTCACGACGAGTGCAAGCAAATCTAGCGTCGCCGTTTTCCCGCCACTATTGACGCCCGTCAATAACGTCACCTCGTCGACGCGGTAGTCGATCGGCTCTACCTCATCGAATGGGACGTCCAGCAACGGCAAGCGTCCACCTTCGACGATCAGTTCCCGGCCGGTCGAGGAGATTTCTGGAAGGACGCAGTCGAAGTCGTGGGTGAATTTGGCGACCGCTAACTCGACATCGAGTTCCAGCGCCGCGTCAAGTAGGGTTCGGGCGGGTTCTTTGAATGTCGCTAACTCTGCAGCGAACTCTCGTTTTCGTGTGCTAGCGTAGCGATCCCGGCCAGCAGTCAACTCCTCGCGAAGGCGACCGACCACCATCTCGTCGTGTTCGACGGGGAACGACGGGTCGTCATCAAATGCCTGTTTCGCGAGCGCCGCGTTCCCATCGAGGCTGAGAGTGTCGATGAGATGAGTCCGTGCCGCCTCGACCGCGTGTTCATACTCTTCGCTCAACTCCCGAGTCAATACGGTCTCTGCTCCGGCACCACGCTCGACAAGCGAGAGTAAATCTGTCCCCTCGATAGTGATGTCACGTTTTTCGATTGCCTCTCGAATGTGGTCGTTGGCAACGCTTTCGGCATTCGAGACGGCCGCATCTAGATCGGCGACGGCTGTTCGACGTCGCTCGAGTTCTGCATCTCCCCGCACCGACCCGTCCGGTTCGATATCGGTCAGCCGGTCCTCGAGATCGTCCAACTCACACGGCGGGTCGAGATCCGACTGTCGGTGGACTTCGATCGCTGCGCGGATGCGGTCGCGGTTCGTCCCGAACCATGAAAGTGTCCGTTCTGGGACTACCGACTCCGGCTTCTCCAGGGCATTCGGCTCGATTCGGACGTCGCCATCGACATCGATGCCAGCAAACTCCTCGTCGAGAACGATTACAGTGGTGTATCCTCGCCCAAGATCGGCCAGTTGTCTGGCATCGTCGACGTGTTCCACACTGAGTTCTGGCACCGCTTCCTGGGCGCGGGCGTACGTCTCGGCGTCCGATGTAGCAAGGCAGCGATCGCGGACGCGTACCGCCTCGGGCGAATCCGGCGGTCGGACAGCCGAGAGTGCCTTACGTACAGCTGGATCCGGGTCGCGATCCATCGCCCGTTGGGTAAATGTCCTGACCTCCTCGATGCGAGATCGACTGGAACTGGGATACAGTGCTCGCAACCGTTGGGCCGCGTAGTCGGTGACGGTGCGTTCGGCGAGTATTTCAAGCGTTGTCTCTGCGATCTCCCGGGCCTGGGGGGTGGCCACAAACCCACCGGAATCACCGTGCTCATAGCGGAGGCCCGATCGAGCAATTTTGGCGGCGCGTTTTGGGCTGATTCCCGGCGCCCGTGCAAGTGTTGCAACGTCACCGTCACGGATCGCTGCTACCGGGTCATCGAGTTTAGCGAGTGCAGCAGCAGTTTTTTCGCCAACCCCGGGAATCGAGTCGATGTCCATCGCTCAGGTGATGGGTGGCTGCAGAGAAAAAGCCAGCGAGCCGAGTCTTTCTTAGCGCAAGTCCACCCTTCCCGTCCGGCCGATTACACAATCCATCAACGCACACACAAAAGCCGCATCCGGTAGATTACCAATCCCCGAACGTCTCGGGATCGGGTATTTCATCATCGTTTCTCGCGATACGGTTCACGGTGGAAATATCGACGGCTAACGAGTATGCAGGCCGACCTTTCCCCACCGGTGAGTGATCGTCAGTCGCTGCGTCCACGATACCGTCGGCTTCCAGCCGGTTGAGTGCGCGGCTCATATCAGCTTCGCCCACGCGCGCGAACGAGCCACGCTCGGCCCTATTGCCAACTCGCCGACATGCTTGGACAAGGTCGCCCGAATGTGCCGACTGAGTTCCCTCTTGCTCCAATTCGGCTAACGATACGAGTGCGAGTCGCTGGTCCAACGGTCGGTCTGCAAGCGACGCTCGATCTGTCATAGTTGTCCCACGGTGGGCCATGCTGAAAAATACGTAGCCCCGACTTGGGCTCGGGACTACCTGTCACCCGCCATCGCAGCGGTGTATGCCCGTGCCACGGCATCAACCAGCAAGTCACGTTCCGATCTCCAGACGAGATGGCTGGAACAGCCGCAGTCTGATGACCCGAAATTGGAGATACGGTCACCGGCGACGGTGGCTGCAACAGAACATTCGATATCGAGTCCGGCTGACGCCACGATGCCGTCGAGGTGTGTTTGCTCGTGGCCGAGAAGGTAATCGATGTGCCACTGGCGCGTCTCCCTGGTCCCGTCGGACACCTCTCGGTGGCGCCGGACTCGGGCAAATCCCCCCGGTCCGTGGGCGCTACCAGTATAGGCGCACCACCCAGCTCGAAACTGCTTCTCACCGAGCGCGCCAACCGTGAACCGCAGTGCAGTGGGTAGCCGGATGAGAAGCGTATAGGTCCCCCCACTACGCTGGTGGGTCACGAGTCAACCCAGAGACAGTCTGCCGCTGTTCCCGACCGATTACGGCGAGTCTTCACTAACGAACACCTCTTCGTGAAGGGCTGTCGTCACCTGATCGACGACTTCGACCATCACTTCTGTGTCATCCCGATTATAGGAGATGAGCGTCTCCAGTGCACCGTCCCGTCCCCGTTCGTATTCGCGCCAAAGCCGGACCGCATCAGCCCCCGAAATGTCTGGGCCCGTGCGGTCCAGTCCCAGTGCAGTCTCAACGGCCTCCAAGCCACCCGTCAAACCCAGGCGACGACAAGGGTACAGAAGATCGAGGTGGACCACATCGATAGACAAGCCGAATTCCTGCTCGAGAAAGGGGACGTCGAATCGCTTGCCGTTGAACGTAACGAGGATATCGTGAGGCTGTAGGGCTACTTGCAACGCGTCCGCCGTGAGGTCGTCGCCACGAACCAGCGTTCGAGTATTGCCATCGTAACAGACAGAGACTGTCGTCACGACACTCGTGTGGGGATCCAGGCCCGTCGTCTCGATGTCGAGAAAGCAGACTCGATCAGGAAAGGTCTCGTACAGTCGCCAGGTACTGGCCGAAGGCAGAGAGTCCCGAAAGTGGTGCACATCCTCGGCGTCGAGGGCCTCACGTCCGTCATCGATGTATGCCCGGATTGCCTCGGCTCGGGTCGGGCCGACGTATCGCTCGTCGAACTCGTCCCAGTGGGTAGCACCCTCCCGCCAGAGTCGTCGCTCGATGGTTTCGCCCACCCCCGTCACACCGAGGTAGCTCTGATCGATTCGCACAACAACAAGATGGGACAGATCGGACCTAAACGTCCCGGTCGATCGGTCCGAGGTGCCGGGGTTAAAACCGTTGGCTCTCGAACGAGGAACAATGTCAGCCTCGGATCTCTCGTCGGCAGTGCAAGCTGCCGTCGACGTAGACGCCGAGTCCTTCCAACAAACCGTCGAGGCGGAGGCAAACTCACTGAAAGAGGCGGTCGACGCCGGCGCGTTCGACAACACCCAGGCCATCGTGGGCCTCGAACTCGAGCTGTACGCCGTCGATGATCGAACCGGGGCACTTCGGCGCGTACCGCGCCAACTCTTGGATCTCATTGGATTCGAGAAGGAGCTTGGATTGCACAACGCGGAGATGCAAACAAGCCCCCAGCCCCTCACAGAATATGGGTTGGCCGCCCAAGAACGAGAACTGCAAGCACATCTGGTTCCGGCGTTAGAAAAAACAGCAGCGGAGAACATTCAATTGGTGGCTGATGGCATGTGGACGGTCCCGCCGACCGGCGAAACCGCGAGTGATTATTTGGGCGATAGTGTCCGGAGTGACGGCGTGAGAATTGCGACCAATATGTCCGATGCAGTCCGGTATCACTCGATGGTCAATACAGAGTATCCGTCAGGACTGCGTGTCGACGCTCCACACGTGTCCTTCGAGGCAGATACCGTGATGCCCGAGAGTCTCATCACCTCCATTCAACCCCACTATCAGGTGCCACACGCACCCGACTTACCAGACTACTTCCGATACGCCCTCCGGGTCGCTGGCCCGCTACTGGCATTAGGTGTGAATTCGCCGTTTTTTCCACCAGACCTCTATGACGATGCCCCAGATCCGGAGATCGTCGCTGATGCCAATATGGAACACCGCGTTGGAGTCTTCGAGTCAGTTCTAAACCCACCGCCAGAGGCAAACGCCGACCCGAAGGTCCGATTCCCGCCGGATTTCGACACTGTCGAGGCGGCAATCGATGAGATGGCTACCAAGGGTGCTGAGATCATCGATCCGGTGACGTTCCCACAGGAACTGTTCGACTCATCGGGCGACATCTACAGTACGATCTCGGACCTGGAGTTCAA
>CAZKGF010000050.1:1111-10693 GCA_964552115.1 uncultured Halobacteriales archaeon | reverse complement strand
CGTCGCCCAGCGACCGTTGCAGGGACCGGGTACCCACTACTGGCGTCGGAGGTGAGCCCGACATCTTCCGGAATATCTTCCTGGGTATGGTATTCGTCGGCCACGAACAGCGGTACGAGGATGATATGGTCCCCGTCGAGGTGGTCTGCCCAGTTTTCTACGGCCGGCGATTCGTCCATAAACAGTGCTGTTACCTCCTCGAACCGTGACCGCCCTGCAACCCGGTCGACGTGGTACTTCACGGCCTTGGCCGAATTCGGATTCCGTTCGGTCCCGTGGCCGATCACACCGAGGCTATGGCCAGTTCCGACCGTCTGGTCCCCGGTGACGGTTTCGGCCCGTCGGACGATGACGTCGGTCATTGCCGGATGTGTGCCGACGGGGCCACAGTAGTGGACGGTCTGGCCGGTGTCCCGAGCCTGCAGTGTTCTGGCTGTTGCCGAGAGACCATCAGAGTCCCATCGGTTTGGTTCCCAGCCGTCGAGTCTGAGTTCTCTCGGGACGATCGTTTCCGTGAAATATCCCTCGCTTACGAACAGGGGAACGACGTATACCTCCTCGCTCTCCAGCGTTCGAAGTACCTCGCTGAACGCCGGCTCTTCTTTCCAGAATGCGGCACGAACTTCGTCGAAAGCCCCGGTTTCCCGGATCGCATCCACATGGTCGTATGCCGGGTCGTGGGAGTGGGGGTTTCGGTGAGATCCGTGTGCGGCCACGACCAGGCCTGGCATCGAAACTGCTTGGCGGGAACCAGCCTTAGGCCCTTCGCAACGGGTTCTTCGTTGCAGGTCCCGTCAATCCCTTCGACGGATTAATGCGAGGCCCACCGCCACTGGCTTCTATGACGCTGCGGGTGCGAAATTCGCTGACGGGCGAGCGGGAAGCCTTCGAGCCCGGCGATCCCGACGATGTCTTGCTGTATTACTGTGGGCTCACAACGTCGGATCCGGCTCACCTCGGCCACGCCCGCGGCTGGGTTCACGTCGACGTAATGCATCGGTGGCTCGAGTACCTCGGATACGGTGTCCGCCACGTCGAAAACTTCACCGACGTAAACGAGAAGATCGTCGCTCGGGTCGGCGAAGACGGCGACTCCGAGGCCGACGTAGCTCGCCACCACATCGGCGAAATCATCCGTGACATGCGGTCGTTGAACCTACGGCGGGCATCGGTCTATCCCCGGGTGTCCGAACACGTTCCAGAGATCATCTCGATGATCGAGACGCTGCTCGAAGATGGCTATGCGTACGAGCGCAATGGCTCGGTCTACTTCGATGTCTCATCGTTCGAGGACTACGGGCAACTCTCCAATCAGGATCCAGCCGAAATGGAGGCCCAGGGCAGCCCTGATGAACAATCGGAGAAGCGCCGCCCACAGGACTTCGCACTGTGGAAAGCCGATGGTGTCGATCCCACCGACGTCGCCAAACACCGCCACGACGCCGCTGCGCCGGCAGGCGACGCCGTTGAGTCCGCTCAGACGTGGGCGGCTCCCTGGGGCGAGGGGCGGCCCGGCTGGCACATCGAATGTTCGGCCATGTCGACGACACATCTCGGAGACACACTGGACATTCACGTGGGCGGACAGGACCTGGTCTTTCCCCATCACGAAAACGAGATTGCCCAGAGCGAGGCGGCGACCGGCCAACCCTTCGCCAGATACTGGCTGCACGTCCGGTTGCTCGAAGCAGCAGACGAGGAGAAAATGTCCTCCAGTCTGGGTAATTTCGAAACGGTCGAAGCGGCCATCGACCGCTATGGCGTCGACGTGGTGCGGACGTTTCTGCTCTCGACGGCCTATCACAACGCTGCCGTCTACAGCGAAGCCACCGTCACCGAGGCGGCAGATCGGTGGGAGCGCTTGGAGCGGGGCTACGAGCGGGCGATCGAGGCGTGTGATAGCGTCGACGCCCAGGCGAAACCGACCGACGAAACGCTCCGAGAGGCCGTGGCGACCACCCGGGGAGAGTTCGAGCAGTCCTTGAACGACGATTTCAATACGCGCGGTGGGCTCGCGGCCCTCCAGGACCTCGTCACCGCTATCAATGCCCACGTCGACGGCCGGGAGGAGTACGACTACGCTGGTCTTCGTGGGGCTATCGAGACGCTCGAAGCCCTCGGCGGCCGTGTTCTCGGCCTCGGGTTTGGCAATGCTCACCGGCCAACCGAGGTCGACCTGGCTACAGACGTCATCGAACTCGTCCTGGCCGTCCGGGAGGAAGAACGGGCGGCCGGTAACTACGACCGGGCCGACGAACTCCGTGATCGGCTCGAAGCGCTGGGCATCGAAGTGCAAGATACTGACGAGGGACCCACGTTTCGCATCGAGTAACGGCGACCTATACCGCAAGGGGAACGAGGAGGACACCCATCAGACAGGCCCGTCGGGAGCGAAATTTCACCGGGACGAGTCCAACGACGGTGGCAACCGCATACAGGCCCAGGCCGAGCGGGCCGGCGAACCCAACCGAGAGCAGACCGAGTAGGCCTAGGACCGAGAGCGAAAGGATGCGATGATCCATCCGACCAACGATGGTAAGCAATCGATCGCCAAGTGACAATACCAGGATGAAGCCGGCGGTCGCCCCACAGACGATGCTTGCGAGCAACACCGGTAGGGCGATCGGGACGCCGGCCTGATCCATCGCCACCAAAATCCCGGTCCGTGGGCTGCCCAAGGCGACGAGAGCGAACAGCGCGAACACCGCGTTTGCGGTATTCACCCCGCTCGTCGCGACGAGAAACGCTCGCGGCCCTTTCGTCGGAACGGCCACGAGTGCACCGGTCGCAGCGATCGCACTCGAAACGCCGGGAATATACCCAACGATCGCCCCGCTCAGTGTCCCAACGAGAGCGATTCGCCCGACGCTTGCCCCTGGAAGTGCCACGAGCGCATCTTCCTGTGGTGGGATTCCCTGGCCGCGCATGGCTTCGAGGAGTATTGGCGCACCGAAGAGCCCGGCAAACAGTGGGGTTAGCACACTGCCGGCGCCGAGGATGCCCCCGACGGCAAGATCGAGGGTCAACCACCCCAGAAACCCGCTTGCACCGAGTGCAACGAGCGCACCCATCCGCCGGTGTGCTGTCGGCTCGGTCAGGACGAGTAGCACCGCGACGGCGGCGAGAAGAATCGACAGATGCGTGCGGATCACCGGATAGAACGTCGTCATTCCCCAGGTCAACGGGAGTGCAAGCGGGATCGCGAAGGCGATTGCCAAGCCGCTTCCGAGGGCCGAAAGCCGGAGGGCTTCGCGGCCTCGCCCGGCCAACACGAGCCGGTGTCCGGGGAGCGCGGAGGCGGCCATTGCCGCATCGGGGACACCCAGTGCAAGTGTTGGCACCACGTCCAAGAACGTGTGGACGATGCCTGCGGCGAGCATGGCCGCTCCGACGAGGCGGGGTGGCCCCGGGATCGATGGTGCGACCGCGGCCATGAGCATGGCGAAATTGTTGGCGTGAAGGCCAGGAACGAGGCCACTGACCGTTCCAAGCCCGATGCCACCGCAAACAAAACCGAGTGTAACGAGCGACGTCGCAGGTTGGACAGCGATCTCGATCGGGGGCATCTGGGTCGCCGAAAGGTGCCCCTGTCATGGGCCTTGAATATTGGCCGGCGCTACGGATCTGCGGAGCTGAGCTTGAAGAACGAGTGACCGGTGTTACCCGAATAGCTCGCCGAGGCCTTCGCCGGATGCCTCTTCGTCCTCTTCGTCCTCTTCTTCCTCTGCTTCGGCCTCTTCGGCTTCCTCGGCCGCTTCGGCTTCACCTTCTTCACCTTCGTCCCCCTCAGGGGCCGGGGCGGCACCGCCGCCGCCGGCCGTCGCGGGGACGGCTGCAGCCTCTTCGATTGCTTCGTCGATGTCGACGTCCTCGAGGGCCGCGACGAGCGCTTTGACGCGGGATTCTTCCACGTCGACGCCGGCGGCCTCAAGCACGTCAGTCAGGTTGTTTTCGTTGATCTCTGTGCCCGCTTCGTTCAGGATGATTGCTGCGTATACGTATTCCATTGGTCTGAGTTAACCGAACATTTCGCCGAGCGCGTCGCCTCCGTCGCCGTCATCGTCCTCGGAATCGTCCGGGGCCGATTCGGGCTCCTCGGGTTCGCGGTCGGCGTCAGTTTCGTCCTGTTCGTCAGTCGATTCCTCCTCGCTGGCTGGCTCCGATGTCGGGGCTTCGACATCCCGAAGCGCTTCCGGGAGGGCCTCTTCGTCCTCGATCCTGGCGGCGAGGGCCCGTGCCTGCGCATCGGCCCGACTGACAAGGTCGTCTGCCAGTTCGGGTGCCTCGATGCTCGCCTGTAGTCCGACGGACGTCGCCTCGCCGCGTGCACGAGCCACGAGTGCCGGAACCGTCTCGGCCGTGGGGTAGGCGACGTTCAGCGCCAGATTACGTCCCGCAGAGACGCCAGCCGCGACGTCTTGTCGGTACGCATCGATGTCCAGAGCAAGGTCCTCGGGCTCGAAGACCACGCCGTCCGAAAACACCGCCCTGAGATCGAGCCCGACTTCCTTGGGTTCGATTTCGAGTTCGGCAAGGACGTTCGCAAGCTCGGACGAGACGGTCTCGCCAGCCGACAGGACGGTCGAATCCTCGAGTACGCGGATGGACCCTTCCTCGATGCGGGCGTTTGCGCCCACGCTCTGTAGTTCGCCGACGAACGGACCGGGGTCGATTCCGGTGTCACCGGCTTCGATCACGATGTCGTTCGGGGCAACTTCGCCGGCATTGATGGGTGCCGACGTCTTCGACGCTTCGAGTTGGCGGAACAAGCCAAATGGGTTGTCGTTCGTGCCGATCAACCCGACTTGGCCGCTGATGTACGAAGTAATCTCTTCGACGCCCTCGTCGACTTCTTCGAGTGCACGGATGAGGAGTGTGTTCCGGGAGACGCGCAACTCCGCTGTCCCGTACAGGTCCCGTCGCATGTCCTGGAGTTGGCGACTCGGGATACCCGTGATGTCGACGACGCCGACGCTCTCGTAGGACTCGATGACCCCGACAATCTCATCGACCTCTTCGCGCTTCCACTGGGGAATGTGTTCGGTCTGGCGATCGGCCTCAGCGCTCATCTCAGGCCACCTCCACAGCCGGCCCCATCGTGGTCTTGACGAAGACGGTATCGATGTTCATCGGGCCCTTCTCCAGGTCTGCGTGCAGGCGGCGGAGGATCACGTCGATATTGTCCGCGATCTCTTCGGCCGACATGTCCTCTGCGCCGACGCGCGTGTGGAATGTTCGTCGGTCGCCCGAGCGCAACAGGACCGACTTTTTCATTCGGTCGACCATCTCGACGACGTCGTCGTCGGGACTGACGGGATCGGGCATCTTTCCACGTGGCCCGAGGACTGTCCCCAGGTATCGCCCAATATCCTGCATCATGCTTTCTTCGGCGAGGAAGAAGTCGGTCTCGTCTGCGAGGTCTTTCGCCGCGTCGTCGTCATCGCCCAGGTCGGCCAATTCGTCCCCGCCGAGGACCTGGTCGGCGACTTCCTCTGCGCGGATGGCTGTCTCGCCTTCCGCGAAGACGACAATACTTGTCTCCTGGCCGGTACCGGCCGGGAGGACGACGCTCTCGTCAACACGGTTCGAGGGGTCGTCTAGATCGAGGTCGCGCAAGTTAATCGCGAGGTCGACCGTCTCACGGAAGTTCCGTGGAGGGGCGTCCTCGAGTGCGCGAGAAACTGCTGTCTCTATGTCCTGATCTGCCATTGTTCACCTCCGTAGTGCGCCGATGGCTCCTACGGGTCAGTGAAACAGGTCTCAGCCTGTCTCGATCAAAAACACGCCGAAACGCTACTTAAACCCGTCGAACCGGTGTCTGGTGGCCTGTCTACCTGGTGGGACCACATTCCAACTCCGGTCGATAGATCCGGCGGTACGCAGGAGAGTTCTACAGGCGGATCAGGCCGAGTGCCTCGGGGCTTGACCCGAGGCGGTTCACGCAGCTGCCTCTTCGGCAAACGCGTCGTCGTACTCGCCAGCATCGATCTTCTCCTTGAATTCCCGTGGGTCTTCACCTTCGATAGTCACGCCCAGGGTCACGCAGGTACCGACGACCTCTTTGGCGGCGTTTTTGAGGTCGTAGGACAGGAGGTCCGGGAGTTTCTGTTCGGCGATCTGTTTGACCTGTTCGACCGTGAGGTCGGCGACGAACTCGGCTTGTGGCTCGCCGCTTCCCGTCTCGAATCCAGCTTCGTCCTTGATCAGTTCGGCCGTCGGTGGGACACCAACCTCGATCTCGAACGAACCGTCCTCCTCGTACGTAATCGTCACCGGGACTTCCGTGCCATCGAATGCGGCCGTCTGGTCGTTGATCGATTGGACCACCGCTTGGACGTCGACCGGCGACGGACCCAACTCGGGGCCGAGGGGTGGGCCGGGGTCGGCCTGGCCCCCGGGAACCAGTACTTCGATAGTTTCAGCCATGTCAGACGATCCGTCTTGGGGCGTAAAAGCATTGCTAAGCTCGTGTTTGCCGGATGCTCATTTGGAACCACTGGAGGGCGCTCGTAGGCGTTCGATAGAGCCATCTTACCAGAGCTCAAACACGTGTAACTACCCGATTTCGACAGTGTCGTCGCCGACGAGTTGAACCGCTCAGGCGACCCGGACGCCGTTCCGTGCCAAAAATTTGCTCGCGCTTTTGATTTCGACTGGACTCCCAATAATCCGGGTACGGCACTGCTCTCGCCGGATCGTCAGGACGAACCGCTCTTCGAGTTCGTCCTTCATTCCCTCCAGGGCACCTTGAGGGAGGAGGATCTGCGTGCTGTCACGCAGTCGGGAGACCTGGGACATATGTCATTGTCCTCTCGCTCGTCCCATTAGTGTGTCGAAGTCTGTCCATGACAGAATTGAATGTTTGGTCACCCTTTCATAAATGTCGACCATCGTCTGTGACATACGGTAAAAACATCCACACGTCAAACCGGTCGGCGACACGGGACGGACACGCTTTTGCACGCCCATAGCCGAGTTGTCACCGATGGGGCTCGAGGAGGAGATCGAGGAATTACGGGCGGAGATTCAGGAGACGCCCTACAACAAGTCGACCGAAGCACATATCGGCCGGCTGAAAGCCAAGATCGCCGAGAAAAAAGAAGAACTCGAGCAACAGTCTTCGGCGGGAGGCGGACAAGGCTATGCAGTCGAGAAAACCGGAGATGCGACGGTCGCGCTCGTTGGGTTTCCCAGCGTCGGTAAATCTACGCTGTTGAATGCCTTGACGAACGCCGAGAGTGAGATCGGAGAATACGAGTTTACGACACTGGACGTCAATCCGGGCATGTTGCAGTACCGCGGTGCGAACATTCAGATCCTCGACGTGCCCGGGCTGATCGAGGGCGCCGCGGGTGGCCGTGGCGGGGGCCAGGAGGTCCTTTCGGTCGTCCGGACGGCTGATCTCGTCGTCTTTCTTCTCTCGGTTTTCGAAATCGATCAGTACGAACGCCTCCGCGAAGAGTTATACAAAAACAAGATTCGCCTCGACCAATCGCCACCCCGCGTCACCGTCCGCAAGAAGGCCAAGGACGGCATTTCCGTGAATGCGGTGAGCGAGATGGAGATGGACGAGGAAACCGTCGCAGACGTCCTTCGTGAGCACGGATACGTCAATGCCGACGTGACGATCGGCGAACCGGTGGACATCGATGGCTTGATCGACGGGATCATGGCCAACCGGGAGTACCTTCCATCGATCGTCGTCGTGAACAAGGCAGATCTGATCGACGAGGACTATCTCCCGACCGTCGAAGACGAACTGCGGAGCCACGATATCGACCCCGAGGAGGCCATCTTCGTCAGTGCCGAAGAAGAACGCGGCCTCGACGCGTTAAAAGACAGCCTATGGGACGAACTCGGGCTGATTCGGATCTACATGGACAAGCCCGGCCGGGGTGTGGATCGGGAGGAGCCGCTGATTTTGCGAGCCGGTGACACCGTTGGGGACGCCTGCGAGAAACTCGGCGGGGCCTTTCGGGAGCGATTCCGGTTTGCCAGGGTTACGGGACCCAGTGCGAAACACGACCAACAACAGGTCGGCCTCGACCACGAACTCGCCGACGAGGACGTCCTCCGGATCCTCACGACAAAGTGATGGACCGGCAGTGGCGCCGTCCGATCGCGTATGCGCTGCTCGGACTCCTGCCGTGGTCTGTCGTTGTGGCACCGAATGCGACGACGCTCGTTTTCGCGGGCGGGCTCGTGTCGCCGTCGCCACTATATATTACTGATCTGTTTTCCTACCTTTTCGTCCACACACGTGGCCTCCCCGCGTTCTTGCTGGCCTGGCCGATCGGCGTCGGCATGTACGCACTGGCCCTTTTCAGTGCCCTTTCGGGGACGGTCTGGAACCGCGAAGATCGTCGACTTACGGGTGGGTTGTTGGTCGTCGTGGGGCTTACCCAACTCACTCTTGCACTCGGCTTGAGTCGCCGGCTCGGGACGGTCGCACTTCCGGTCGGGACAGGGGTGTTCTGGGGGGCGGCGTGGTGGTTCGAATGGCCCGTCGTTCGACCACGCTGAACCCACTAGCTCGTGGGCAGTCACCACCTTTTTCGCGCCGCCAGCGCAACTATCGCGTGCATGAACGGACTACTCGATCACGTCATGATGCGTGTCGAGGACCTCGACGAGTCCCTCGACTGGTACACGGAACACTTCGGATACGAGGAGCGCGGACGGTGGGAAGCCGATACGTTCACCAACGTCTATCTGCAGGCGCCAGATGCCCACGAAGACGGGGCGTTCCTCGAACTCACGTACAATCACGATGGCCGGTCATACGAGATGGGCGACGCCTGGGGCCATATCGCCGTGCGCGTCCCCGAGGGCGAACTCGAGGCGGCCTACGAGGAACTCATGGCCGGTGGCGTCGAGGATTATCGCGACCCGGAATCGTGTGGTGGTCGATACGCCTTCGTCAAAGATCCAGACGGCCACGAAATCGAACTGGTCCAGCGAGATCACGGTGCACGCTGGAGTCTGGACCACACCATGGTTCGTATTGCCGACATCGAACGGGCGATCGGCTGGTGGACGAGAGTATTCGAACACGACGAAGTCGGTCGGTGGGAGGCCGACACCTTCGCGAATTACTTCATGGAACCTCGTGGGGCCGCCGACGCCGCCATGTCTGTCGAATTGACGTACAACTACGACGGCCGCAGTTACACGCTCGGTGATGCGTGGGGACACTTGGCCGTTCGGGCCGACGACCTCCACGACGACTGGGCGACGCTGATGGAGCGAGACGCGGAGGACTACCGTGATCCGGCGAGTTGCGGGGATCGGTACGCGTTCACTAAAGATCCCGAAGGCCACGAGATCGAGATCGTCGAACGCGACGATTGAGCCACTCAATTACTGTCGGTCAACGACAAAACCTATTGCCGCGATCGGCCTAGCGGGGAATACCGCCAATGTTCGACGCCCTCTTGGGACTCTTCGCCTGGGCTCACTCCTTTACGGTGATCCTTGGCTGGCTCGTGGTGGGCGTCTTTGTGGTGGGTGTGTCCCTCGAATACGTCGATCGCGACATCGCACGCCCCGCGCCCGCTCCACATGCGCCAGCGCCGCGACCGC
>CAZKGF010000050.1:0-1101 GCA_964552115.1 uncultured Halobacteriales archaeon | reverse complement strand
GTCTATTCTGGTTCACTCTGATCGAGTACTACATCTTCACCCAGAAGAGCATCATCGAGGGTGTGGGGACGCTCATCGCGATACCCCTCTGTTTGTATATCGGCTATCGTTTGGCCCGTGGTCGCGATTCGCTGTTCGTCCTCTCCAGGGCCATCGCAGCGATGGGCCTCATCTACGTGCCCTTCGTCTCGATTCCGATACTGCGCCAACTGCTCATTGAGACCGTCACCGACCAGTCACAGGCGGTCATGGGGCTACTCGGCTACTCACCGGCCGTGGTCGACGGCCTGTATGTCGATGATGGCGTCCGGATTGCCGCGAAAGTCTATCCATACGAGAGTACGTTCCTGTTCGAGAACGGCGCTCATCGGTGGATTGGTTCTATCGGTCCGGGCGCCGATGGATCGGAAACTCCGAGCGCTTGCGCTTTCGATCCCGATTATTTGGGTGCTCAACGTGGGCCGAAACGTCTTCATCGGCCTCGCTCTCGGCGAGCAGGCCCTCCACGTGTTCCCCGGCGTCATTATGGCGTTGTTTGCCGTCTCAGACCCGCAAATGGTCTCGTATTTCGTGGCCGATCGCGTGATCGCCCAGAGCCTCTCGGTCGTCGCGCTCGTCGTCATCACGCTCCTCGTGGTCAGAGAAGTGCCGGAGGTCCTCGGCATTATCGAGGATCTGATCGAACTCGTCACCGGGCGGTCGTACGATCTGCAAGGGGCAATGGAATCGTTCGGGCCCGATCAGTCCGAGTGAGCGTCGATGGCGGTCTGGGGTGCGCCAGCGAACGTCTGCAGGGCGTCGCTTTCCATGGGGTGTAACTCGCCTGGCAGTACGAGCAGATGCAACGGCCCCCCGAAGGTGTCTTTCTCGAGGGCGTCGAGTCGGTCCCCAACCACAGTCGGGCCCTCGCTCCCAGCCCTGGCGACAACGACCCCGAGTCGGTCTGCAAAGCCCGCCTCGGCGAGTATGCCCGCGGCGTCCCCGCCGTCCATATACGCGTCTCCAGGGGCGTCGATGTCGAGATAGACCAAGGTATGTAGTCCCCGGTCAGTATTCTCGGTTACTGTCTGGACGACACTCGATGGGGGACCGTTCCCCCCG
>CAZKGF010000049.1:0-10958 GCA_964552115.1 uncultured Halobacteriales archaeon | reverse complement strand
GAACTGCACGGTTCCACGGAGGTCCGGACGTGAGCCAGAGCCCTGCGGGCGAAACCGAGAGCTTGACCCTTGTGGAGGCGGTTCGAGCGGGTCTCTATGAGGAACTGGCTCGGAACGATGATGTGCTAATCATGGGTGAGGACGTCGGCGTGAACGGCGGCGTCTTCCGTGCGACCGAAGGCCTGTTGGCAGAATTCGGCGAAGACCGCGTAATCGATACGCCGCTTGCCGAATCGGGAATCGTAGGCACGGCGATCGGGATGGCAGCCTACGGGCTGCGACCGGTTGCAGAGATTCAGTTCATGGGGTTCATCTACCCAGCGTTCGACCAGATCGTCAGCCACGCTGCCAGGCTCCGGACCCGGTCACGTGGTCGGTTCACCTGCCCACTGGTTATTCGTGCGCCGTACGGTGGGGGGATCCGTGCTCCCGAACACCACTCCGAATCGACGGAGATGTTCTTTGTACACCAGCCAGGCCTCAAGGTCGTCGTTCCCTCCACGCCACGGGACACGAAGGGCCTCTTGGCCGCCGCGATCCGTGATCCAGACCCGGTTGTCTTTCTCGAACCGAAACTGATCTATCGAGCGTTTCGAGGTGACGTCCCACAGGAATCTTATACTGTTCCACTCGGCGAGGCAGCTGTCAGGCGTGACGGGACCGACATCTCCGTGTATACGTGGGGTGCCATGACCCGCCCGACGCTGGAGGCGGCAGAAACACTCGCCGAAGAGGGCATCGACGCTGAGGTGATCGATCTGCGGACACTTTCGCCGTTGGACGAAGAAACCGTCACCACGTCGTTCGAGAAGACGGGGCGGGCGGCGATCGTCCACGAGGCCCCAAAGACCGGTGGGTTGGCTGGCGAACTCGTCGCGACGATCCAGGAGAACAGTTTGCTTCACCAGGAGGCGCCGATTGGCCGCGTGACTGGGTTCGACGTGCCGTTTCCCCTATACGCCTTGGAAGATTACTATCTCCCAGAAGCTGCTCGGATCGTGGATGGAATCCGCGAAACTGTCGAATTCTGACGCTGGCTAACCGGTTTTCGGTCGATTGCTTGGATGGTTGGTATCCACACACTCAAGTCCCCGCCGGTCCAGGCGACGACAGATGGTTGTCGGAGACGTCACTACGGGAACCGATGTACTCGTTATCGGCGGGGGACCGGGAGGGTACGTTGCCGCGATTCGGGCCGGCCAACTCGATCTCGACGTTACGTTGGTGGAAATGGATGCGTATGGGGGTACCTGTCTCAACCACGGTTGTATTCCCTCGAAGGCATTGATATCGGCCGGCGATCTGGCCCACCGTGCAGGGGCTGCCGAGGACATGGGCGTGTATGCGGACCCGGCGGTCGATCTCGGTGGTATGGTCGACTGGAAAGACGGTATCGTGACGCGCCTGACCCGCGGTGTTCAGCATTTGTGCGAGCAGGCTGGAGTCACGTTGGTTTCCGGTCGCGCCGAATTTGCCGGGCCAAACCGTGCACGCATAGTTCCGGATGGAGAGGGACAGGGGGCCGAATCGATCGAGTTCGAACACTCCATCGTGGCGACAGGGAGTCGACCGATCGAACTACCAAATATTTCCTTCGATGGAGAAAATATTCTCTCCTCCCGCGAGGTGTTGGCGCTGGATACGCTGCCGGAGTCGTTGCTGGTCGTCGGCGCGGGATACATCGGGATGGAACTGGCGACGGTTTTCGCGAAACTCGGAACGTCGGTGACTGTTCTCGAACAACTCGAACAAGTTCTTCCTACCTACGAGGAGGACGTTGCTGCTGTAGTTCAGGAGCGCGCGACGGAACTCGGGGTCGAGTTTCACTTCGGCGAGACAGCCAGTGGATGGGACACTACGGAGGATGGCATTGTCCTTCACAGCGAGACTGCGGACGGGACAGAAGATCGGGCGGCTGATGTCTGTCTGGTCGCCGTCGGCCGGACTCCGGTGACCGACACCCTGGGGCTCGAGGAGATTGCCCTCGAGCCCTCCGATCGGGGATTTCTCGAAACAGACGACCGGTGTCGGACAGCACTCGAACACATCTTCGCGGTTGGAGACGTGGCGGGCGAGCCGATGCTCGCACACTCGGCGTTTCGAGAAGGCCAGGTTGCCGCGGAGGTCATCGCCGGCCAGCCGAGTGCTGTCGACAACCGTGCGGTTCCCGCGGCCGTTTTCACCGATCCAGAAATCGCTACAGTCGGGCTCACAGAGGCGGCGGCCCGCGAAGCGGACTTCGAGCCCGTTGTTGGCCAAATGCCTCTGCAGGCGAACGGACGAGCTCTCACGGTTGGAGAGCGGGAAGGATTTGCCAGAATTGTCGCCGACGCCGAGTCAGAGGTGCTGCTCGGTGCCCAACTTGTCGGGCCGGAAGCGTCTGAGCTGATCGCAGAACTCGGATTGGCCATCGAAATGGGCGCAACGCTCGAGGATCTCGCCGCCACGATTCACGTCCATCCAACCCTCTCCGAGGCCGTTCACGAGGCTGCGATGGGGGCCAGGGGCGCGGGAATTCACTACTGAATACAGGTCACATGAAGTCCGCGATGCCGGACTGTTTGTTGGTGTCATCTTCGAACAGACGATCGATCCGTCGCTGAAGTATTTCGAGGCGCTGTTTCGTGTACTCCCTGGCTCCGAATTCCTCGGCGATTCGCATTGCTGTCTCCATGTATTTGGTGACCGACCCCTGGTGAACGGTCAGGTTGACGTTCCCGCCACATTCGCGACACGACCCGGTCAGGGGCATTCGCCGATACTTTATTCCACAGTCGAGACACCGGACTTCCTGTCGAGAAAATGCCCGAAGGTTTCCAATGAGGTCCGGCAGGAAGTGGTATTCGATCACTCGCTCGGCCACGTCACTCTCCTCGACCGCCCGTAATCGACGCGCCAGAGAGAGCTGTTCATCCATCTTTTCCTGCATACTTCCCAGTGTTTTGTACGCCGAGAGATCTGGACCCGCTGCGATGTCTCCCGTATCGTGCGTGTGATCGAACCCTCTGTACTGGTCGTCGGTACCGAGTGTGGACTCGGCCGTTCGTATCAGATCCGAGACTTCGTCGGGGGATGCCAGTTCCCGGGACGCCTCGTAAAATTCGAGGGGGTACTGGTCCACGATATCGACGTTATGTGCCTCGTCGTCGATCTCCGTCGGATCGATTCGTGAAGACATCACCAGCGGACAGTCCATCCGCCCCCCTCGTTGGTCGGGAAGGTACGTTTTCGAGAAGTTGAGCAGTCCATCGAGTAGGAGCATGACACAATCCTCGTCGCCGTCACACTGGCCCTGAACGGTGTCGTTTGCGACCACCGTATGTGTCTCCGGGACCGTGAGACAGTAGGTCGATTCGACTTCCGTTGTAACGTATTCAACTGTCTCGATAGGATCTATGTGATAGCCACGTCCGCCATCACAGGCGACGGATTCACCCCGTTCGCGGTGTGACTGAGCGTCTTCGGCCACGAGTGTCTCAACCGCCTGCGCGGACAGCTCAAACAGATACGGCCGGTCTTCTCTGGACTCTCGAACAGTCGGTGAGACGCCGACTCTTGTACAGAGCCCGAGTAACGCTTCTTTTGTCTCACGGTGGTCGACCCTCGCACCCACGGCAGGGTCGGGGGAGGGATCGTCTCGTGGACAGCCGAAGTAGCCGGCGAGAAAACCGGCAACGACCGAGTTCGGTGCACCAAATATGCAGTCGGGAATCCGATCCGAACGAACGGATCCGCCACTTCCCGGGATGGCTCCGAAGAAGGCTTCGATGGCGCGTCCGGGCAGGCGGAGGCGCTCTCCCGTCGTTTCGACGTCAACATTGAACAGATCCGGTACCGTCTCACAGAGGAATGATCGCTCCGCAGGTGTGCGGGGTGAAACCCAAATGCCCGAGTCAGCCCCCACCGGTGAGTCGGACTCGGGGGCGTTGGCTGCGATACTGCCGAGCAGTTTCCCCACCCGCTCATCGATCTGAACACAGCTGTCGATCGTGGCGGCTTCCCCCGTTACCCCAATGGAGACGTCGTCCGGAACCGCACGAGCCAACGCTTCGGGCGTTTCGACAGCCTGGCAAAGTAATGACACCGGGAGCTCTCCCTGTTCGAAGCCAGCGTGGAGTGTCTCTCCGGCGACGTCGTACAACGTCGCAAACATAGCAATAGGATCTGCTTGCGTCAATCCGTCGTCTGGCAGGAGATCTGCGACTAACGCACGTCCAGTCTCCTTCGTCAGGCCGCGAAGAACCAGGCGTTCGCTCTCGATCGAGGGGTGACCAGCAACCGTTTCGAGGGCGTCTATTGTCGTCTGCGACGGCTTGATACTCAGCTGTGCTGGAGTTACGAGCCGATCGTCACTGGAGATCGTGGTTGCCCGTTTTTCTCTGACGCCACCTGTGTCGAAGACTTGCATCGTGTGATCCGGCGTCACCGTCAGTTCACGGCCGGTTTGGGTTTCGATCCGGATCATGTGGTCCGGGGCGACGTGTTTCGAAACCGACGAGACCGGTTGGGTGCACACGGCCTCCTCGTCGTTTAGACTCGCGACGGAGATGTCACCGCCGATGTCCTGGATCAGCGTGCCGGCAGCGTCTTGTGAGGGGTCGTCCAATCGCCCCTCGACGATCGAATCGAGCCGGTCGTAGTGCCACTGGCCCGTCTCGTCTTCGTACCAGATTTTCGTTGCTGGATGGAAGCAATTTCGCCGTTTCGAGGCGTGGAAGTACGGATGTGCGTACCCGACGGCTGCCGACGTGAAGCCGACGACGCGACCCACGACCGCCGCACTCGTGTGGGGGGCCATCCCAAACACCAACTCCCCCACCAGGTCGTCTCGCCCGTCCAAGTCGTAATACGAGTCGAGACCGTAATACTGCTCCAAGAGGTCGTCGACGAAGGCGGCCGTTTGCACCAGGTGTTCGGCTCCACCGTCCGAGAGGACGATGTCTTGGACCTTGAGTTCGACGAGCTGGTCGTCGTGTTCCAACGGGTCCCCTCGCCGGTCGGTCTCGTACCCGAGTTCACGAAAGTGCTCTGCGGTAACGTCCAGTTCGGACGGGCGGACCGACGTCACGGGCAAGTCGGTCATGTCGTACCGAATCGTTCCGTCTTTGAAGGCTGAGACGTCGTGTTTGGCCCGGAGAATCCCTTTCTCCATAGGTTCGGGCGCTTTTGACGCAGAAGACAGTCCCTTGACTCCTTTGAGAATGTCGAATGCCGGGGCGCGTTCCCCGAGGGTCCTCAGAGCATCCTCGTATACGTCGCCAACAGCAATCGTCCGTCGTTGCGTCTTCCACGCCCGCGTGTCACACCGAGAGCACTCGGGCTGTCCACTGCCATCTGCCTCGATCTCCCGGTCGCAATCAGGACACAAATAGACCGGCCGGGTTGTTCCACCACAACTCTGACAGCGCGGGTGGAACGTGGTAGCTTCACAGTCGACACAGGCCCGCCGGCCCACCTCGACCTCGACCGATCCCTTTGTCCCGTCCACGGAATCTCCGTGCTGAGCGGCGTCTTCAACGGAGCGTTGGTCACCACCAGCCTCGCCGATCGGGAAGAGGGTATGGACTGCCGGCGAGAGTTCCCGCTCTTCGGATTTTTCGGGCCGGCCCATTCGATTACCAATACGCGTCGGTGCGCGTTCACGGACGTGGAAGGGCGCCACCTCGTCGACGAATTTGATGGCGTTCTCGCCGTCGTCGTACGTTCGCGCCGTTGTCGAGACGTCTTGAGGCGACCACGAACGCTGTAGATCGTTGTCAAAGCCGAGTGTGCGAACCAGTGGACGCCAGTCTGGAACGAGGAGATCCTCCGATGTCTGGGTGTGCTCGATCAAGAGGGTCTCGAGGGCTGCTCGGCTTTCGGGGGTATGTTCGATCGCCAGAACCGGTTGATCCCTGTCCCCGGCAGGTGTCTGGGCCAGCGTGGCCCCGTCCGTACTCACCAGACTCGCCTCGTCGATGGCATCGGCCAGGGCAGCCGCCGCATCGACCGTTAGGTCGTGCCAGAGGTACGTATACGCCGGGTGGAGTGGTGCGTCGTAGGCCTCTGCCCACTCGAGGACCTCATCGGGTGATGGCGACTCGAGGTCTATGTCGGGTGCATCCTGAAACGCCTGGACCGGGCCACCCGCCGCAGCAAACTCCTGAATCCACCACTCGACCGTGTACGACGCGGGTGCGAGGGGATGGTTGTTCTCGACGAACTCACCAAAATTGACGAGATATTCGCCGAGATCGAGGATCGCCTCGACGCCGTTTTGCACCTCTCGAGCCGTCTCAGCGTCGTCGATGTATCTGACCGATCCGTCGGCGAGACGGACGGTCGGCCCTTCGATCGAATCAACCGGAACGACTCCGGCGGCTTTTCCGGGTCGCTCCGTCTTGATTTGCGTCCCGGTAGCCAGAAAATCGCCGACGAGGTGCATCGTGGCAGGGTGAACCCCGGCGGTTGCGAATCCGTGATTCCGGGCACGACCGTACCGAAGCCGGAACCCGCCCGGACGACTGGGATGGGAAAATACTGGCCGACCAGCGATCAGGTCCCGGAGGTATTTGTTGCTGGGTTCGACGCGCGGGGGGCCGCTCGCTTGGTCGGGTGAACTGGCTTCGTCCTCCGTCCCGGTTTCTGTCCGGTCGCCATCCGTGTCAGTCTCGGCGGAATCGTCGTAACTGCCGTCGATGAGATCCTGCAGCCACGGCCAATCGACTGCCTCGAGGTCACGGGTGTACCGTTGAATCTTCGGGGCTTTGAGCGCGATTCCCTCTGCGAGGACCAAGCACATCCCGCCTCTGGCCGAGTTGGTATCGACCCGATCGAGATCCCGATGGCCCGATACTTCTTCGTCGCCCGTGGCCTCCCCGTCGAGCATGATCGGGAGATTCTCTGCAATGAACTCCGTTTCGGCTTCGGAGGGGGCGTACTGGAGGCCGGTGGTCTTGTCGTACAGCGCGACTTCCTCGGCGTACCGTCCGACTTCGGTTGGGCGTGCGTCGTAGTTCTCGATCCCGAGTAAGGCTCTGGCGTAGTCGGCTGCCAGGACGGACAACGCCTGTGCTGTTCCACCCGCCGATCGGATGGGCCCTGCATAATAGACGTTCACGAATTCCCTGCCTCCCTCGTTCTCCAGCACTTCGACCCGGTCGATCCCCTCGATCGGTGCGGCGACCACACCCTCTGTCAGGAGCGCAACTGCAGTCCGGACCGCGCCTTCGATGGTGCCCGCCTTGGTATCGAAATCACCGACGGTCCCATCCACGAAGTCTTCGACCAAGGCTAGGGCGGCCTCCTCGCGGGAATGATCCGCCTCCAGTGCGCGGACTCGATCTGCAACCCCGTCGATGCCGAGGATGTTTTCGACCCTGTCTGCCATGTCTTGGGCCACCGGAATTTCGACCGACGGTTCCGGATCTCCCCCCCGCTGTCGGGCGGTATTAGCGACGTCGATGGCCGCATCTAACTCCGACTCAAGGCGGTCGAAGTATTGCTCGTCGTCGGGCCTCATTCAGGTGACCCTGACCGATCGGGCACCCGCCCCTGTACGCCGCCACTGGCTGGCCCGCGCCGGCCCCGCTGGCTCTGCCTGGGTCCCGCAGAATACGGCCGAGACCGCTTCGTTTGGCGCCGGTCGTCGGAGCCGCGAGTCCATAGAGCGCCCAGCGGCGCGACGACGGATCTGGTCGTGACCATGCATGGGAAGTGGGGTGGGGTCGCCGACTCAAAACGTTTGCTGTGGCAGTGGGACGGGAGCCGATGACCGGATCGTGCACTCCGGTATACGCGTACCACTGAACGAGGTGACACCCCGCCCACGAACGGTCCCGCTAATCGAACGACCCACATCTTCTGGAGGTTGAGTGCGAACCTCCCGGCGGACGAAATTTGTGTTGCCAGGTATGTGGTCACAACTCGGCTGCGATCGTCGGAGCGACGGTTACCTCACTCTCGGGGCGTTCGACAGTGTCGGTTCCGACGACCGATTTCACGCCAGCGCGCGCAAGTCGAAGACGAGCGTTGCCGACGAGTAACGGATGGATGCAGGCGACATAGACGTCGTTCACCCCTCGGGCCGTCAGGACGTCGATCGCCTCACACATCGTCGATCCAGTGGCAACCATATCGTCGACGAGGATGACGTCCCGGTCGGTGACGGTGGCTTCTTGAGGTTCAATTTCGACCGTCGTCGGATCTACGCGTGTCTTGACGAAGTGGTCCGTCGCTCCCGTCCCATACCGAGCTTGGACCGTCTGTGAAAGGTCCAGCGCACTTTCGTCTGGTGCCAAAAACAGGGGATCGGTCAGGCCGGATGGCAATGCATCACCCAGGCGTGGGCCGGCATCGACCGCAGTTGCCGGAACGTCGAAAAAGCCACACACGCCTGGTTCGTGCGGATTGACTGTTACGACCCGGTCGGTCCCGGTGGATAACGCTCGTGCCACGGCCCTGGCCGACAGCGGCTCACCGGGCTCGAACACTTCGTCTTGGCGGGCGTAGCCGACATAGGGAAGTACGGTCGTCACGTGTTCGGCACCGACCTCGCGTGCGGCGTCTTGTAGTTGGAGGACTTCCACGTGGGCCGCGTCAGATGTCGTCGCGGCGACGACGACTGCATGGTCCGGACGGACACCCTCTGTGTCTAGCCGAACGATCCGCTCGCCGTCCGGGAACGTTTGGTACCGAACGTCCGCCAACTGGTGATCGGTGGCCCCGGCCATCTCGGCTGCGAGAGACTGGGACGTCGACCCGGCGACGATCATACCGAGGGGTCACCACCCTGGCTAAACCGCTTTTCGGTCGGTCATGGAGCGCCCGGAACTGCGAGCGAGCGAGTCTCTCCAACACCGAGTGACCAGGCTGTCCACTCGTCGCCTGGGCCAGCATCCTTCTGGGCGCTCTCAATCAGTAGCGTTCCATTTGCCGTAATGGCGTACGGGCGGGGACCATAGGCGACATCCACGATAGGTGAATCGGTAGCAGTCTCCGCCATTGCCCAGTCACCATCGGATTCTCGAACCCAGAAATCATCGCCGGCTGCGTGGGCACCCTCGCCGGCCGCCCCGACGACCGCCATCGGCTCCGGGACGCACAGCTCCCATTGCTCGGGTCGTGCAAAGAGACCGGCGGGTGTGGCCGCGAACGGGCCCGCCGCTGCGACGTCATTGACGTCGTCCAATCCGAGATTCGTCCCACCATTCTCCACCACAAATACGCCAGCTGCTGTCGCCACGAGCCCGTCGTCGATCGCCCGAACGGTCGGGAGGGCGGCCAGACTCACCCACTCGTCACCCGACAACTGATGGAGGTGTCCATCCGGGGTCGCAGCCAGTGGGGTTCCCTGGTCGAACCCGACAGCGACAGCCGGCCCGAAGCCTGTCGCCTCGAGCCCTGACGTCGAACCGGCGAACACGCCCGAATCGGTGGCAACCAGTAGCTGGCCGTCCTGACCGGCTACGTCGCGTGCGGTACACCGGGCTTCGAGACTTCGGCGCCCGATTTGATCGCCGGCGACAGTCACCCGGATAACCCCGAGTTCGCTTGCAACGTAGATTGCTGTCTCGGACTGAGTCGTGTCGTAGACCCGTTTTTCGTCCAGCGAGATGTCGTCTTGGGCGGGCATGTCGTCTCAGCTTATCTGCAAGTCGGACCCCACTTCCTTAACGAGTGTCGGAAGTGCGCCGCGTCGTCGCACGGAGGCAAGAGTAGGGAGGGGAGGAGCCGACATACCCCACCAAACTCACGCGACGGTGGCAGTCGGACGCCCAAATTATTAAATGACGAATCCTCCTCTCTGAAGTTTGGAGATGCGTCGAACCGTCGTCGTGAAACTCGCTGTTTCCGACGAGCAGCGCGACGCACTCCACCGAACCGCCGAACAGTACCTGTACTGATCGAACCGAACCGCCGAGTACTGTTGGGACGACACATCGTTCACGAAGTGCAAAACCAACAAGCGAAGGGTTCGAGACGCGCTGTACGCCGACCTCCGTGCGGAAACGGAGCTACAGGCCCAACTTGTCCAAGCCGCTATCCGTCGCGGTGTCGAAGCCATCAAAGGCGTCGTCGAACGCTGGAAGAAGGGACAGCGCGTCTCCCGCCCGACGTTCACCGCCGAGACGATGGACTACGACGCCCGAAGCGCGACCTTGTACCGCAACAAGGCGTCGGTTTCCACAGTCGATGGTCGTGTCAACCTCCCGTACGTCCTTCCGTCGGACAGCCCGACGCCCTACGAGCGGTATGTTCTCTCCGAGGACTACGAGTTCCGAGAGAGTACGCTCCGGTACGACGCGGTGACCGATGAGTTCTACCTCAATATCTCGATGCGGCGGTACGGCAGCGACGAGTCCGAGGTTTCGGCAGGTTCCGAGCACCCCGACCAAACGGTCCTCGGTATCGACCTTGGCGTCGACAGCCTCGCTGTGGGCTCGACGGGCACGTTCTGGCAGGGAGACGACTACGACCACTGGTGCAGCGAGTTCGAAAAACGGCGCGGAGAACTGCAACAGCGCGGGACTCAAGCCGCGCACAACGCCTTGCTTCGGCTCGGCAAGCGCGAAGAAGCATGGCGGAAACAGTACATCCATACCGTTGCCAACGAGATCGTCACGGAGGCCGTCGAACACGACTGCGACGTGATCGTCTTCGAGGAGTTGGATGGGATCCGCGAACGGCTTCCCCAGGCGAAGTGGCACCACGTCTGGGCGTTCCGGCGCCTCTGCGAGTACGTCGGGTACAGGGTACCAGAATGCGGCATCTCTGTCGAACAGGTTGCGCCGAACCACACGTCCCAACGCTGTTCCCGGATGGACTGTGGGTTCACGCACGAGCGCAACCGCGACGGTGAACACTTCTGTTGCCAGAAGTGCGGCTACGAGGTCAACGCGGACTACAACGCGGCGAAGAATAACGGGCTACGCTACGCCCGAAAGCGACGACACAGACTCCGTTCCTCGCCCACGTCG
>CAZKGF010000048.1:9151-10978 GCA_964552115.1 uncultured Halobacteriales archaeon | reverse complement strand
CATACGAGGGTGTTCTGCAATTGTCAGCCCCAACGGCCCTTCACGGTTCTCCCCAAAGATTCGACAGATGACGATTCCCCAGTCGACATTCTCTTATAGCCAGTCGGCGCAGTCACGTCCATGACATCGGTGGGAATCGACGGCCTGGAAATCTGGAGTGGCAAGCTGAAACTCGATCTTGCCGAGACGTTCGCACCTGCCCAGGGCGAAGACCCTGGAAAGTTTACGAAGGGGCTGGGGCTGTACGCGTCCTCCTTTCCCGACGCCCACGAAGATATCGTCACGATGGCGGCCAACGCGTCCAAGCGGCTCATGGACCGTCACGATCTCGACCCCGCCGACATCGGCCGAATCGACGTCGCAACCGAGAGTGCGTTCGATCACTCCAAACCGGTCTCGACGTACGTTGCGGGCTGTCTCGAGCAGGTCTACGACGGGGATTTTCATCACGCTAACAAGGGCGAGCGGAAGTTCGCCTGTGTGTCGGGAACCCAGGCGCTCGATGATGCGTTCAATTGGATCAGTGCGGGCCGCCATCGGGGGCGAAAAGGGCTCGTAATCGCCACCGACACCGCGTTATACGCCCGGGACGACCCCGGCGAATCGACCCAAGGCGCCGGCGCGGTAGCCATGCTCGTCGACGAGGATCCAAACGTGGTCGCGTTCTCCCGAGCCCAAGGGTTTGGCAGCGCCGACGAGACGGACTTTCTCAAGCCCAATCAGCAGTTTCCGAGTGTGGACGGGAAACGCTCCGTCCAGGTCTATCTCGCCCGGATGCGAGAGGCGTTGGAAGACTTCGAAACAGCCGGAGGCAATACGCATCCGAACGATTACGCCTTCGTTCCGTTTCACACCCCCTTTCCGGGCATGGTCAGCAAGGCGGCCGCGCTCGGGTATCGTCACGTTGCACGAGGCACCGAGATTGAGGACGAACTGGCAGCGGAGATCGGACGGCAACCACGCCCCGATGAGTTTGCCGATAACGAAGCCTACCTCGATGCCGTCAAGGAATACACCGAAGCACTCAGGGAGACCGAGACGTACCAGACCTGGTTCGAATCAGTAGTCGAACCGACCGTTTCGATTTCACGGGAGGTCGGCAATTGGTACACGGGTTCGGTCCACATAGCCCGCGCCTCCGGACTCAAGGCAGCCCTCGAAGCGGGGGAAGATCTGACCGGAAACAGACTGCTCGTCGGCTCCTATGGAAGTGGCGCTCAAGCCGAGATTCACGCGGAGACCGTCAGACCCGGTTGGGAAGCCGAAATCGAGGCCCTCTCCATCGACGAGCAGATCGAGAATCGGTACGAACTGAATTTTACCGAATACGAAGCCATCCACAACGTCCACAACCACGACGAGGAAAGCAAGATCGAAGAGCGGACAGTCCCGGAGGCGGAGTTCGTCTTCGACGGATGGGGTCGAATGGGTGAGCGGAAGTATACCTACGTGACCTGAACGGACCGTCAGGCGAGGTTTCGCAATCCAGCCAGCGCGTCGTCCAGCTCCCCACTGGCGACGGCGAGTGAGAATCCATCGATCCTGGCAAGATCGGAGGCGTACTCCCAGACGTCATCCGGGTCCAGGCCGTACAGGACAACGGCATTTGGCGTCGGATTCACGACACGAAGGGCCACGACCGGTGACTCCCCCCGCGTCACGTTCGTGAATATCAACGCTCGGTTCGTGCTCTGTCCGTAGAGGTGATAGAATTCGTCGCTCGACAGCCGACGAATCGCTTCGATGCTGTTGATGACGGTATGGCCAGCAACTGTGTCCCGGTCGCCCCCAACGAGTTCAGTCGCCCCGATGGCCTCGTACAGCTGG
>CAZKGF010000048.1:0-9051 GCA_964552115.1 uncultured Halobacteriales archaeon | reverse complement strand
GCGAGATCAGTTTGGGCGACTTCGAAGTCGGTTCGCCACTTCCGTATCGTGGCCCCGGGATCGTCGCTGAGCGTCACCTCGCCAGCAATTTTTTCAGCCAGCTCCGCCCGTGGGCCTCGTGACATGGCACTGAGCGGACGGGGAATAGCCAAAAGCCCATCGAACCACCAATCCCGCACAAGCCTATCGGCCCATCTTGAGCCCCAATCGGTCCGAGGGATCCAAACTCCATGAACCCGATCGGACGCCCCGCCACGAGTTCGATCGGTACCACGGCGGACCGCAGGATTACAGCGGTAGCGAGGCGAAAGCCCATCAGTTCACGGGTGGGATGAAGCCGACCTGCGGACAGACCGAGGATATCCAGTGAGCACGTCTCAGATCGCCTGGCCACCATCCGGCTGGGCGTGAGCAAAGCGTCCCCCGCTCGGTCGGAAGGCCTCGAATCACCGATCAGTCACCCGACCTCGTCGCGTCCGACCGGACGCCTGTTCGACCCCTCCCGGTGAGCTTCGCAGACGAGCCACCGATGGGTTGCCAATTCCCGTCGCAACGCCTAAACGGACTTCCCACCTTGATTCGATTAATGGCCGACTGGACGGAAAAGTATCGCCCAGGGACGCTTTCTGAACTACGCGGCAACGACAAAGCCCGTGAAAAGTTAGAGGAGTGGGCTCGCACCTGGGAGGACCATCGAGAGACGGTTATCGTCCACGGGTCACCCGGTGTCGGTAAGACCTCTGCTGCCCACGCCTTGGCAGCTGACAACGGATGGCCGACGATCGAATTAAACGCCAGCGATGGCCGGACGAAGGACGTGATCGAGCGCGTGGCTGGCGAGGCTGCCAAATCGGGAACGTTGACCGCCGGTGGATCAGGCCGCAGGTTAGTGATTATTGACGAGGCTGACAACCTCCACGGTAATGTCGATCGCGGTGGGAGTCGTGCGATCACCGAACTGGTCGACGAGGCAGACCAGCCGATGATCCTGATCGCAAACGAGTTCTACGAGATGTCGAACGCGCTACGGAACAAGTGCCGGGAGATCGAGTTTCGCGACGTCTCGAAGCGGTCGATCCTCCCTGTGCTACGAGACATCTGTCGGAACGAGGGCATCGAATTCGAAGACGAGGCTCTCGAACAGATCGCCCAAATGAACAGCGGCGACCTTCGCGGCGCCATCAAGGATCTCCAGGCACTTGCCGACGGCCGCGATGAGTTAACTGCCGCAGACGTGGTAACGGGCGAACGCGACCGAACAGAAGGGATCTTTTCCTACCTCGATACGGTGATCAAAGAAGCCACCGCCGAAACCGCCCTCACAGCCGCTTACGACGTCGACGAAACACCGGACGACCTCATCAACTGGATCGAGGACAATATGCCCAAGGACTACCACGGGGAAGAACTCGCGACCGCGTACGGCTTCCTGGCGGCTGCAGACCGTTGGCTCGGCCGGGTACGGACCACGCAGAACTACAGTTTTTGGAAGTACGCGACCGACAACATGACGGCTGGCGTCGCCGCTGCCCGCCACGAATCCAAAGGTGGATGGACCAGGTATGGGCCACCGAGCTACTGGTCGAAACTCGGGCGGACACGTGGGACACGTGACAAACGCGACTACGTGGCCCGACAAATCGCTGAGTCCGCCGGAGTCAGTATGAGTACGGCCCGTCGCGAAATTATGCCCCACCTCGCGACGATGACCCATCACTGCACGAATCGGGATTTGACCGTCGCGATGGCTGCCCGCTACGAACTCGATGCGGAGCACGTCGCACTCGTCACCGGATCGGGAGTCGACACCAACAAAGTCCAAGACATCGTCGCCGATGCGAGAGCTCGCCGCGAGGAGGCTGCGATCGAGCACTCCGGTGGCGCGTTCGAACCCGCCCCGGAATCCGCCGATTCCGAGGCGTCGGCTGGGGGTGGGGTCGAATCAGAGGGCGTGGCGTCTGAAGTCAACGATGAGCCGACTGAGTCAAATTCTGGTGACGAACAGTCCGGACTTGGCGATTTCGCTTGATCTCATGCCGCCGTTTCTCCTGTATATGCGATCGTGGTCGCGACGACCAAGGCGCCAAAAATTACCTGGGCAGCGGCGTGATGGTAGATCTGTGACCACACGCCGAAGTTGAAGATCGTATTCGCCCCGAGTAAAATCTGGACCGGTAAGACTACGGCGGCGATGGCGGTCGCATACCGGATCCGATCGTCGAGTCCCCGCCGCCAGGCGCTCACGGCCGTCCCGAGAATAAACAGCCCCGTAATTACCGCCACCAACCGGTGGAACCACTCGATGAAACTCAACCAATTGGCCGGGAAAAGGCCCAACACGCCGTCACAAAACGGCCATCGGCCTGCACACGTCAATCCCGCACCGACGGCGCCGGTGTAGACGCCGAGGAGAATTAGCCCGAAGGTCAGACCTGTGGTGACCGTAGCGAGGTGACGAAACCGGACGCGCATGGGCCCAGATCGAACCCGCGGGCATATCAACTCGCTCTTTCGCCGGTCGAATTCGACAACCGTCGGTATCGGGTTCGATGACCTTTAAGGGTCGCCGCTCCCCCTGTACGGTATCACCATGGGACTGGACGAAGACGCACTCGATTACCACCGGGAGGACCCTCCCGGGAAGATCGAAATTTCGACGACAAAGCCGACGAACACCCAGCGCGACCTCAGCCTCGCTTATTCCCCGGGTGTCGCCGCACCCTGCCGAGAAATCCGGGATGATCCGGATCAAGCGTATTCGTACACAGCTAAAGGAAATATGGTGGGGGTGATCTCCGACGGGTCGGCGGTCCTTGGACTGGGCGATATCGGTCCATCGGCCTCCAAGCCGGTCATGGAGGGCAAAGGCGTTTTGTTCAAACGATTTGCCGATATCGACGTCTTCGACATCGAACTCGACCAGCGGCCACCTGACGAGATGGTTGCGTCCATCAGTGCGATGGAGCCGACCTTCGGAGGCATCAATCTCGAGGATATCTCGGCACCCGAATGCTTCGAGATCGAGGAACGGCTACGGGAGGAAATGGATATCCCGGTGTTCCACGACGACCAACACGGGACGGCGATTATCTCTGGTGCCGCACTCTTGAACGCCGTCGACATCGCCGACAAGGAGTTGGCTGACCTGGATATCGTCTTCTCCGGTGCCGGTGCGAGCGCGATCGCTACGGCTCGTTTTTACGTGTCCCTTGGGGCACAAGCCGAGAATATCGTGATGTGTGATTCACGCGGCATCATCACCGAGGACCGCGCCGCGGCCGGCGACGTCAACGAGTTCAAACAGGAATTCGCCAGGGACGTCCCCGAGGGAGATCTCGCCGACGCGATGGAGGGCGCGGACGTGTTCGTGGGCCTGTCCATCGGCGGAATCGTTGATCAAGACATGGTGCGAGCCATGGCCCCGAACCCGATCGTCTTCGCGATGGCCAATCCCGATCCGGAGATCGCCTATCCCGATGCAAAGGAGGCTCGTGACGATACGGTCATCGTGGCGACTGGTCGTTCGGATTATCCGAATCAAGTGAATAACGTCCTCGGCTTCCCCTTCATCTTCCGGGGTGCCCTCGACGTTCGTGCCACGGAAATCAACGAACAGATGAAAGTTGCCGCCGCTGAGGCACTAGCCACGCTAGCCAGGGAAGACGTTCCTGACGAAGTAGTCAAAGCTTACGGCGATCAACCACTACAGTACGGCCCAGACTACATTATTCCCAAACCCCTGGATCCGCGGGTCCTGTTCGAAGTCGCTCCCGCGGTGGCCCGGGCAGCAATCGAGAGTGAATCGTCGCGCGTCGAATTCGACGTTGACGCCTACCCTGAGCGGCTAGAAGCCCGTCTGGGAAAATCCAGAGAGATGATGCGGGTTGTCCTGAACAAGGCGAAAAGCAACCCGAAACGGGTCGTGTTCGCCGAGGGAGTGGACGAGAAAATGATCCGTGCGGCGTACCAACTCGTCGACCAAGGAATTGCCCACCCCGTTCTGATCGGCGACCGGGAGCGAATCTGGGGGACCATGGAGCGGCTCGGATTGAACTTCGATCCAGAGATCGTCGACCCTGGCGAAGCCAATCTGGATCCTTACGCCGAACGATTACACGAATTACGCCGTCGGAAGGGCGTTACCCGACGGGAAGCGGAAGACATGATCGCCGATGGCAACTATCTCGGGAGCGTAATGGTGGAGATGGGCGACGCCGATGCACTCCTGACTGGCCTCATGCACCATTATCCGGAGGCACTCCGACCGCCCCTGCAGGTGATCGGGACTGCCGAAGACGCCAACTATTCGGCTGGCGTCTACCTCTTGACGTTCAAAAACAGAGTCGTGTTTTGTGTCGACGGAACGGTCAATCAGAATCCCACCGAAGATGTCCTCGCAGAAATCACCAGGCATACTGCGGATCTTGCTCGCCGATTCAATGTCGAGCCTCGGGTCGCTCTCCTGTCGTATTCGGACTTTGGTAGTGTCAACACGCCTGGTACCAAGAAGATCCGGCGTGCTGCGGACAGACTCCGAACGGATCCGAACGTGGAGTTCCCTGTCGACGGTGAGATGCAGGCCGATACGGCAGTCGTAGAGGAAATGCTCGAGGAGACGTATTCGTTCTCCGAACTCGACGAACCCGCGAACGTCCTGGTCTTCCCGAATCTAGAAGCGGGGAACATCGGGTACAAACTGCTCCAACGGCTGGGTGGTGCGGAGGCGATCGGCCCGATGCTCGTGGGCATGGACAAACCAGTTCACGTCCTCCAGCGTGGGGATGAAGTCAAAGATATCGTGAATCTCGCCGGCGTCGCCGTCGTCGACGCTCAAAACGAGTGAAATAGGGGATTTCCGGTCCACCGCTCCCCCGTATCGAAACAAGCCCGACGGTCTACCACCGGCTGTGGCCAGACGGTGGGTGGACGAAGAGGGCGTCGATCAACGCGATCGCGGCGAAAATCGAGGCGACAGTGATGGCTCCCCGATTCGACAGGGACGTGACCTGGGCAAGGATGATCGCCGCGAGAAACGCCAGCGGAATCATTGCCAACAGCACATCGTGCCATTCGACGCCGAGTAACCGCTGGAGGAGCGACGGACCTGGCAATCCCGATCTGTCTGCCTCGTGCGTATCGACAGCCATCGTGTGGTCACCTCCTAACGAAAGATTAGGGACGATTTGGCAAAAATATTTTTGTTAATACGTAAATCAAAGCCGGATTATGAGATCCGCCAGTGCGAGCTGACGGAAAACCGAGTCGCGACTACGTGCCTCAGTCGCCTGCGCCTCGATTCGCTCTCGAAGGTGGCGGGATCCGCTCGCCCGAGGCGGAGATGTCCGGCAAAATGCACCGTTCGGGCTCGGCGTTGACGTGAGCGTATTCGGTTGGTGCATTGGCCAGTGGGTGAGCCGGATTCCGGTCACCCGCGATGCGGGCTGCTCGTGCAGCGTCGAATCCAGTTAGCCGTGCTCGAATGCCTCGCCAATGGAGGCCGGACGACCGTGGGACAGTAATCCCGTGTGGTGCCTCCCCGGATGGTGATCTCGCTGCTAGCAGTGATGCGTTGACGTTTGCAGCCAATTCATCGTGATCGACGAGGACGCCGATCCGCGCATCCGACGGCGATCGTTCGGCAAGGACATCCAGGCCGAGGTGCAATGCACGATATTCGGCTACATTGTTATCCGGTGCCTCGTCCGGGACCGACAGCCGAGTCACGCACTCTCCATCCCGCGTTTCAATAATCACACCGAGGCCACCCCCAGACGTCCGAAAGGACCCATCGGTAGCGAGGTAAAAATCCCGATGGTGGGTCTCGGGTGGATGGGCGATATGGGGCGTCGGCGCCTCGTCGAACAGATCTCGGAGCGACGGCCGGCCATACGCGGCCATAGTAGTAAATTCGACCCCGTCTGGGATAAATATATTGACGCTGTTCCTATGGCGGATCCAAACCGCTACCTTCCGCCAGCACGAGGCTCGCCACATGCAGGCCAAGGATATCATGACGGCTGAGGTGGAGACGGTTGCCCCGGACGACGACGTGAGTGGTGTGTTGACGCGGTTAGCACGTGCATCGTTCAGCGGATTTCCAGTGGTCGACGACGGCAATGTCGTCGGGATGGTCACAGAGGAGGATCTGGTCGATCTCTTCCAGCCCTCCGATCGGACACTTTGGATCCCTGTGGGATTCCCCCCATTCATGCGGACGCTCAGCTATGGCGTCGATCTCTCGTGGGACGAGCTCGACGTCGGCATCGATCTCGTTCGAAATGCTGGAAAGCCGATTTCGAGCGTGATGACGACCGACGTGGTCACGGTTGAGGCCAACGACTCGCTGGAGCGAGTAATCGATGTGCTGGGCAACCCCGAACGTGACGTGAACCGAGTCCCTGTGCTGGACCACGGCGCGCTGGTGGGGATCATCTCACGGCAGGATGTCCTCACGACGCTCAGACAACAGCAGACGACTGAACTTCTCTGAGCGACTCAGGTCTCGTCGGTCAGCCGGTGGGGATGGCCGAGATACAGTGCAACGACATTGATGGCGAGGAGCGTCCCAAAGGCCAGCAATGACGTCTGGGTTTCGAGGCCGGTCGCGAGGAGGGGCAGATGGAGAAAGGGCAAAGCGATTGCTGCCCAGAATGCGGCACCCTTGAGGGGGCGAGCAGCGGCAGTTGCCAGTGACGATGCTTCAACCGAACCCGTGGGGAGGGGTGAATCGGTGTGGGAATTTGGCATGGGCGGGGACACCACAATCAGGTACTGGAAGGCAGGGATCATATAACCGCGAGAGAGTTCGGTCTGCTTCGGGCCGTTTCAACCCATTGACTCTATTTCCTTTCATTTTACAACCTCCGCAAATGACTCTAAAAAGTTTATCGTGCCTGCTAAGCCCGTCGTTGGTAATTTTGATTGATTGCAACCGGTCCACCATCCACTGAAATTTGGATGGTCACCGGTGGCCAATCGTGGCAGTAGCCAGTGAATTCGGTTGGGTGCGCAAAGCGTCCGATCAAACTGAACGGAGTACGCGGACAATCCACTCGTCTGGACGGAGCCAAACACCGACCGTTCACGACGGCGGATCGATTGATATCCCAGACAGCGACCACACCCACAGGTTGCACTACACCGCGTGGTTGTGTTCTAATCTCACACGACTGGAATCGATCGATTTCTCGGAATACACTGTCTGGAACCTGAAACAGGATATATTGAAGTAACCGTTACGTCCCTACCAGTATCACAAGCTATCCGGTCGGTCGGTCTTGTCATAGGCCTGCAACATCGTTAAGTCATTCCCAGACGTAACTCTCCTATGACGGAAACCGACGACCTCGAAGAACTCCGCGAGCAAAAACTAGCCGAACTGCGCAATCGAGACGACGGTACTGACCCAGATGGCCAAGGGCCAGGAGAGCCCATTCACGTCGATTCCGGAGAACACCTGCAAGAACTGACCGAAACCTACGACACGGTACTCGTAGATTTCTACGCTGACTGGTGTGGCCCCTGTAAGATGATTGCGCCCGTCATCGAGGAGTTGGCAACTGAAACGCCAGCCGCTATCGCGAAGGTTGACGTCGACGCTCACCAACAGTTGGCAGCCCAATTTCAGGTCCAGGGAGTTCCCACGCTCGTCCTCTTCGACGACGGGCAAGCGGTTGAACAACTCACCGGCGTCCAAGACAAGGCCGCGCTGGCTTCATTGATTCAACAGCACACCTAAGCCATTAGAAGGTCGGGGATTCCAAGACATTCGAGGGATCCCCAGAACGGGCTCACTCGAGCGTAAAACGGTTGAACCGTCCGATCGCGTATCGATAGGAGGCTGCCGGGGCCAACACCAACGGGCCGATGGCGATGATGGCAGCCCAGTACACCATCCCTGGTGTTACCTCCAACCCGAACGGAAGTATCCACGAAAGCAGACCGGCGACGAACGATCCCACAGCTTCCTCGTAGATGATCGCCGCGGCTACCGCGGTTTCGAACACGTAGAGACTGAATAACACGAATGCCCACCGACTGGGCACGACAGTCTTCATGGATTGGGTAACTTGCGTTTCTTCGAACCGTGGGAAGGCCATGCCTACTCCCACCGAAAGGGCCGCCCCGACCGACATGAGAATCGGTGTCCCGATAGCCAATGCCACGAGTGTGGCGTCATCGATAGGACTCAATACTCCCACGGCGACGATCGTCACCGTTCCGAGTGGAATGGCGACTATCAAACCGGCAAGCAGATGTGATCGGACGAATGTCCGCCCGTCCACGCGACTCAGCAGTGTGGAAGAGACGGCTGCCCCTTGATCGCCGAGCGGATTGAGCGTGAAGATAACCCCGGCTGCCCACGTGACAGCGACCAATAGGGCGAACGGGAAGTACACGGGAATCCGACCACTTTGCACGATATCTGCGAACATCCCGGCGAGAAACAGCATGGGATAGAATGCGTATAACAACTTCAACGGGGCGCGGATGGCCCGGCGCCAAGACAGTGTGACGAGTGCGGCCGCTGCCGGTCCGAGGAGGGGTTCTAACCGTCGTTCAATCCCCGGTGCGCGGTCTTCCTCGGTTACGGTGGCCTCCCCGGCACCGGCCAGAGCCGGGTCGGAAAACCAGTGTACCTGTGCGATCCACGTGCCGCCAACGATGGCGATCGCACCGAAAATCACGGTCAAGACGATCGATCCAACCGCAAACTCGACAGAGGCACCGACACCGGGAGAGCCGAGAAGACCCAGATCGGCATACCAGCCGATGGGAGACGCTTGCATCGGTTCGAACAACCGAACCATCAGTTCATTCCAGGCACCAGAGGAGAGCGCGAGGAAATAGACGACGAAGGCAAGTACGATGAGGGCACCCTTGTGTCGAGCGACGAACTCGAACCGCGTCGCGATGTGTCTGATTCCCACCCCCAACGGATATCCGAGACCCACGCTGCCTAGCCCCACCGCAGCTACCCCAACGGGCACCGCAACGGCCGGCCATACGACACCGGACCCGATGGCCATGCCCACGCCCAGTCCAACCGAT
>CAZKGF010000047.1:0-11073 GCA_964552115.1 uncultured Halobacteriales archaeon | reverse complement strand
ACAAGCTGGTCTGAAATTTCCGAGTCTGTCACTGAGTAAGGAGGTACTTTTCCTTTCGGGAACAAGAAAACCATCGAACCGCCTCTGAACTCCGCTTCCTCTTCAACCGTATCTGCCACTACCGTCGAGCGAATTCTGAAAATCACTGGACAGTGGACTGATCTATCGTGGAGTAAATCAACTATGACACATCGTTGTACGCCCCTTATTAGGGACAGTACGCCCTCTAGAAATTAGCGGGGATAGCGAGAGAGATGGGCCAACGCGGATTTGAACCGCGGACCTCCCGGTTATCAGCCGAGCGCTCAACCTGACTGAGCTATTGGCCCAAATTCGAGCGCGCTCGCATCTTTCCGGGAGACGCTGTTAAGCGTTACTCTTCGCCCGGTCGCCGTGTCCGGTTCTCCTCGTCGAATTCGACGTCGTAGGCGTCTTCGTCGAGGTCGACGTGCTCACCACTCGGTCCCTCACCAGGCCGGCCAGCGAATGGGCCGGGCCCCGACCCGTCATCGTCACCGCCCGGGAAGCCACCGACATAGACGTTGCCGGAGGCAAACCCACCCGTCTTCGCGTCGACGTATGGCGTAAGAACCCACCGCTTGAGTGCCCACCGCACGGGGTACCGAGTCACGGGGATCACGAGAATAAATCCGATGGCATCGGTGACCAAGCCGGGGGTGAGCAAGAACACGCCGGAGACGAGCAACAGTCCCCCATCGATGAGTTGATCGGTCGGGGGCTCACCCTCAGCCAACTTGCGCTGGATCGTCCGCATCGTGTGACGGCCCTCGGCCCGCACGAGCAACATCCCGATCAAGGCCGTCAAGACGACGAGGGCCACGACGAGTTGCCAGCCGAGATACCCCGTCAAGACGACTAACAGGAGCGCATCGAGAAGCGGGATGAGCAGCAAAACCCCGATCAACCGAAGCATGTGGCGGGCTTGCGCCCCGGGCCACATACCGCTTTCGAGCCCCGCTGTCGACCGCTATCGTTTTCCCACCTCCGGACGACCCTTGCCACAGTATGGGAGTTATCCGGCGCGTCGGTCGTCGTCTCGACGCCGCCGTCGCCCGGGTGTTCGACGCCCAACTCCCCACGCCCCCCGGCCTCCCCCGGTACGTGGCGCCGCTGCCGACCTGGCTCGAAAACATCGGGTTGCGCCTGGCCTGGCCGATCGTCATCGTCAATCTGCTCGGGACCGCCTTTGGCTTCTGGTACTATCGGTTTCAGCTGGCAGAGACAGACCTGCTCATGTGGGTGTTCGTCCCCGATAGCCCGCTGGCAACACTGTTTATCGCCGGATCATTGGCGGCGTGGCGATTGGACCTGCGAGCCGAGTGGCTCCACACGATGGCCTTTTTTGGCTGCATCAAACTGGGTGGGTGGACGCCCTTTGTCCAACTCGGGCTCCAGAGCCCCGCCGGGATCGCGCTGTGGCTCTACTACTTTCTCGTTCTGAGCCACCTGGCCATGGTCGTCCAGGCCTTTCTCATCCACCGGTACGCCCGATTTCCTGTCTGGGCAGTCGCTGTCGCCACCGTCTGGTATACGGCCAACGACATCCTCGATTACTTTTGGCCGGTGATCGGCGACTATCACCACACCGGGTTGCGTGCCGAGTTGGTCAATGGGGTCGTCGATCACAGTCTCGGGGCACACGACCTCGCAGCGGCCGCGGCAGTCGTCTTGACCGTGAGTGCCGTCTTTCTGGCCTTGAGTACCCGCATCGAAAAACAACGCCTCGGAGGCTGAGCGCCCAATAGAGGGGGCTACCCGGGGCCCGCCAGGTATTTCCCGGCGGTTCCCCTAGCGATCACTACTAGCCACTCGTCTGACACGCACGCCGCTGCCTGTGTCCGACGGAACCCAAGCCATGCAGGATTCAGCCAAATACCTCATTCACGCCGATATCAGAACCAGTGGCGTCGTCGAACGGACCGATGTGGTCGGCGCCATCTACGGGCAAACCGAGGGGCTCCTCGGCGACGAGTTGGATCTCCGAACCCTCCAGGAATCATCGAAAGTCGGGCGAATCGACGTCGACGTCGAATCCGAGGGGGGACGAACCTTCGGGACGCTCACGATCGCCAGCGGCTTGGACCGCGTCGAAACGGCCGTCCTAGCCGCCGCCCTCGAGACGATCGACCAAGTGGGGCCGAGTCGGGCCGATATTTCCGTGACCGAACTCGAGGACGTCCGCTCGGCAAAGCGCCGGACTGTCGTCGAACGGGCAGCGGACCTGCTCGCCGATTTCGAGGCCGACACGCTCTCCTCTCGGGACATCGTCGAAGCAGTCCGCGAGCAAGTGCGCGTCGAGGACGCCACGACCTACGAGGGCTTGCCCGCCGGGCCCCGCGTGGCCGACAGTGATGCCATCGTGGTCGTCGAAGGTCGCGCCGATGTCGTCACCCTGCTCCAATACGGCGTCAAAAACGCCATCGCCGTCGAGGGCACCGACGTTCCTGACCCACTGGCCGACCTCACGGCCGAGCGAACCGTCACGGCCTTTCTCGATGGAGACCGTGGCGGCGATCTGATTCTCGAAGAGCTCGCCCAAGTGGGGTCGGTGGATTACGTCGCAACGGCTCCCCGCGGAACTGCCGTCGAGGATCTGGATCGTGATCAGGTCCTGGCGGCCCTCCGCCGGAAGGTTCCCTACAGCGATTTCGTCTCCGACGACACAGAAACAGTCGAGGCGCCGGCCGACGCCACCGCGAACCATAGGGCGAGCGAGTCGGTCGAAACGACAACCGACGGTGGCGCGACGACTGCCGACCCATCGGCCGAGAAAGCCGGGCCGCAGACGCTTGCCGACCACGTCGGCGCCACAGTCGAGGCCGACGAGGTCAGGTTTCTCGACGCCGGGCTGGCAGTGATCGAAACGGGCCCGGCCGAGTCGGCCTTTGCCCGCCTGGAACAGGTCGAACCCGTCCCAGAGACGGTCATCTGCGCCGGTCCGGTCACCCAGCGACTCCTCGATTTGGCCGCCCAGCGCGGCGTCGGCCAAGTCGTCGGTGACGGAACCGGGGAATTCGTCAAGCAACCCACGGACGTCCGAGTCCGGTCGGTCACCGAATTCGAAGGGACGTCACCAGCCTAGCCGTCGAGGGTGCGCTCGAGGACGAGTCCAGCCCCGGATTCGTAGGCATCCGGTCGTCGTTCGACCATCGAAAACCCGTGGGACCGATAAAAGCCGACCGCCCGTTCGTCGGTCTCCAGGACGGTTACCCGAACGAACGGGTGCGAACGGGCTGTCAGGCGGTCCAGAAGCGCGCTCAGTAGCCCAGCCCCGTGGCCCTGGCCCTGTGCCGCTGGCGCAACCGCAAACTCCGGAACGTAGGCGGGCCCACCGCCAGCACCGATCGCAACCGCGTAGCCGACGACGTCGCCAGCATCGACTCGCACGAGGACCTGGTCCAGTTCGATTGCCGCGTCGAGAAGCGCCGGCCAGGGTTCGGCGAGTGCGGCCGTCTGGATCGACCGGAGCCGAGCCCGGTCTGCCGGCCGCGCGGTGCGAATGGTCGTCATATGGTGGCGATGCCGAAGCCCACGGCCAGCGCCATCGCGACCAACGCGGCCGAAAGCGTCGAGAGGAGATTGACGCCCTGGTTGCCGACCATCCACCCTTCGAGGAGGGCACCCAGGAGGCTATCGACGTTCACACCGACGAAACCGGCGACGAGTATTACCACCGCACCCGGGACGCCAACAGTCCCGAGGAGGCCCCACGCAATGGTGGCGATGATGGCGGCGCCGAGGACGCCGGCAAGTTCGCCCTGCCACGTGACGGCGCCGTCGGTCCCCGGTTCGACCGATCGAAAGCCGGTAATCAAGCGTGGCTCGTCGAACAGCCCGCCGATTTCACTGGAGAGTGTATCCGCCAGTGCGGAGGCGAGCGAGCCCGCAAAGGCGTACAAAAAGACGGTTTGGGAGACGTCCAACTGGCCGCTGGAGGCCCCCGCCAACACGGCCACGAGCGCCACCAAACTATTTGCCAGCACGTTCCCCGTCCCTCTGGCTCCCTCGTTCTCCTGGGCGATCCCCCGGTCGAGTTTTTCCTCATATCGGTACTTCGTCGCAAGCCCGCCGATGCCGAAAAAGGCGATCAGCAGCGCAAACCAGCCCACGTTACCCAGGACGAGGGTCAACAACGAGAGGAGGACGCCCGTCAACATGCCCGGAAGCGAGGCAGTCTCGAGGGCGACCGACAGATAGCCGAGCATGGCCGTGACCAGCAGGGCGACCGCCAACCGCTGGGGGGTCAGGACGAATTCGAACCCGCTGAAAAGCCAGAGCAACAGCGCGACCGAGATCATCACCAACGGATCGTCACGCTGGAACAGCATGGCCCGCAACAGCGCAGCAAGCAAGGCCCCACTTGCGGCAAGAAAGCCGAGGACCGGCCAGGCGACGAAATTCTCCAGGGCGGCCGAGATGCCAGCTGTTGCGAGCCAGGACGCTGCCGTCCCGGCGACGAGAAATCCGACGGTCGCCCGGACAGGATCGGGCTGGGCAGCTCTGACCGCCTGGCCACCGAAGTTCCCCACCGAGACCAGGACCACAGCGCCGACGTAGGCTTCACTCGGAAGGCCGAACTGGATGGCCAGGATGGCCAGGCCCGCCGCTGCCAAACTAAACCCAGCCAGGCCGTACAACGTGCCGTCGCGTCGGTCGCCCGGTCGGGCGAATAGCTCGAACAGCGTCCCGTTGGCCGGCAAGCCAAGGGCGACCGCCGCAAGGAGCAGATACGGCCCAGCCGCGACCACAGTCGCAATCGCCGGCTCTTCGATCCGAGCCGCGAACACGATACCAAGCGAGACACTGCCGACGAGGGCAAACGCTGCCGCACGCCGGACTGTGGATGTCACTACACCGCGGTATAGCCGATGTCCACTTCCCTGTTTCGACCGGTCGAAAGACGGTGGGTTTACGCCCCGAGACGGCCCATTCTCGCCTGTGGACCTGTACGACGCCTATCTCGCCAGCAGGCTCAGGCTGAGCGACGCTGCCCTCCCCGACCGTGTCGCCCTCGTCATTACGGAACGGGATCTGCTGGAGGCTGGCGCCTACGAGACGATGGCCGCCTTTTTCGAGTGGGCCGTCGAATTCGGTGCCGAGCGAATCGTCGTTTACGTGAGCGTCCTCGACGAAGCCGCCGTCCCGACGCTTCGCCGCCAGTTCGAAGCGGTCTCGGCTCCCCGTCCCCTGGCCGTCCGGGGACCCGAAGATGAAGAGCCCGTCTCGGCGCCCATTCAGGTGAGCCTGGGCCTGGGGGGAAAACACGAGTTTGCGACGGTCGTCCGGTCACTCGCCGACGACGTGGAAGCAGGCAGCCTCGATCCCGAGGAAATCGACGCACCGGACATCGAGGAACGGTTGGTGTTTCCAACCGACCCGGACCTCGTTATCAAGACCGGCGCCGAACGCCTCTCGGACTTCATGATCTGGCAGTCGGTATACTCCGAGCTGTACTTCACGGACGTCAACTGGCGAAACTTCAGACGGCGAGACTATCTCCGGGCGCTTCGGGACTACCAACAGCGCCAACGGCGGTTTGGGGAGTAACGCACGAGTTCTCGAGTCAACCGCCTCTCAATCCGCCGGCGGGTCACCCGATGTCGTCTCGGCAGGTTGGATACCTTCTTCGACCACCTCAGCCGTGCCACCGGAGAGACTGTCTCGGAACTGGCCGAGGACGCTTTTGGCGTCTTGCAGTTCCGGTTCGCCGATAGCTTTCAGGAGGGCCAGTGCACGACGGGCCCGGGCCTCGCGCCACGTCGCTTCCCTGTTTTGGTACGTCCGGATACTCCGCAAAAAGTCGATCTTGCGAAACTCCGGCCAGTACGGCGTACAGAAGTAAACAGCCGCTTCGTTTCCGTTTGCCTGCCAGGGGAGAAAGTTCGACGTTCGTTCGTCACCCCCGGTCCGAACGATCAGATCGACGTCTCGTGTCGGCCCCTCATAGAGGGCGGCCTCGACGGTCTCGGCGGTTACCTCGGTTGCCTCGAGATCGCCTGTTGCCACATCAGCCGCGATCTCGCGGGCGGCAGTCAGTAATTCCGCTCGTCCCCCGTAGGCCAGCGCGATGTTCAATTGGAGAGTGTCGTGGCCGGCCGTGCGACGGTGGGCGTAGTCGACGGCTTCGCGAACCCGGGGTGGGAGTCGATCGAGTTCGCCGATCGCACGAATCCGAACCCCCGCGTCCTGAACTCTGTCGGCATCGGCAAATTCCCGGAGTTTCTCTGCGATTAAATCGAACAGTGCCTGGCGCTCGCCAGCGGGTCGATCGAAATTTTCAGTCGAAAACGTATACAGCGTCACTTCCTCAATGTCCAACTCGTCACACCACTGCAGCAAATCTTCGGTAGTTTGGGCCCCGGCTCGATGGCCGGCCGTTGGCGCTTTTCCCTGGTCGTCGGCGTACCGTCGGTTGCCATCCTGGATGACCGCGACGTGGGTCGGCGTCTCGCACAATTCACGAGTCAGTAGCCGCTCGTAGGCCCGATCAGCGAGGGAACGCAGCCCCCATGCCATTGTTGCTGTCTCCGGGGCCCAGCGCATGAGTCTTGTGTTCGGATTGATTCTCAAAAACCCAACCCGTAGCCTTATGCCCCCATGGCCCGATTGAACGGCTGCAATGGCGAAAGGCGTTGTAGACTTCTTCAACGACACTGGCGGTTACGGCTTCATCGAAACTGACGACGCGGACGAGGACGTGTTCTTCCACATGGAAGACGTGGGCGGTCCCGACCTCGAGGAAGGCCAAGAGGTCGAGTTCGATATCGAAGAGGCAGAGAAGGGTCCGCGAGCGACGAACCTGGAGCGGCTGTAACTGGCACTTCTGCTGTCGGCTGGTCACCCGGCCGGTGTGGACAGCAGCGGCCGTCTCAGCTACCCGCTGGAGTACGTCTCTGAAGCGAGAGGTGTATCTATCCCAACCGTGAAACGCAGCCATGGCCGAGCCCGTCGAAGATAGCTTGAAGCGTCGAACCTGGCGGCTCCTCCAACCGGGCGAAGTCGCCCTCAACGGCGCAATCGTACAGACGGCCCTCGGAAGTGAGGACGATATCGGGATGCAACAGGCCACGATCGAAATCGGTGACCTGATCGCCAGTCACGCCGGCTTCGATCCCGACGAAACCTACGTCTACTCCGGGACCGACGACCCTGAATTCGGGACGAACCAACACCAAGGACTGACGCTCGACGACGACGAATTCGTCTGGGAGTGTCAACAACTCCTCCGGGAGGGGACGTTCGATCTGGTCTTCTATTATCGAGCTACCGTCGATCACCAGGGCCTCTTGGAGGCGATCCGGGATGCCGAGTATTCTGTGACGGGCGTGCGTGGTGAGGCCGATCCGGACGAACTGTAACCGAGTGAATTCCACCGACGGACCCCAGGGAATCGTCAAGTGAGGTCGCCCACGGGTCGGAGTGCCAGGGTCACAATCCCCGTCAGAACGAGGACCACGCCACCTGCCAAAAAGGTCGCCGACCAGCCAATAATCGAGACCATGAGACTCGCGACCGCCCCAGCACCCAGCCCACCCCAGAGTTTACCGGTGTACAAGAGGCCGTAGGTCTCGGAAGCGTGCGCAGTTCCGTAATAGTCGCCCACGAGTGCCGGAAAGACCGAGAACACGGGGCTTCGGAATAGTGCCGTCGCGGATGCGAGGATCACGAACAGGATTCCCATCCCTGCTTCACCGGCAAAGACGGCACCGGAGAGGGAAATACCAGCCAGAATCATCCCCGTGACGAGTGTCCGTCTCGCACCGAATCGATCGGCAGCAGCGCCTCCAGCCAAGACGCCGCCGGCTTCGGCCACCGCAACGATCGAGGCAGCACCGGTCGCGGCGGCTGCCGAGAGGCCCAGGGCGTCAGCGAAGGTGACCACCTTTCCGATGAGCATGAGGCCGACGAAGTTGTTCGCTGCGAAGATCCCATAGAGAAGCCAGAATTGCCAGGTGCGAATCGCATCTCGCCAGCCCGGTGGCGCCTCGTCGTGGATTTCGACATCGGGTTCCTCACCACTGTCGCGGTTGGACGGGGCCGCCTCGCCCGTCGTAGGGTCACGGAGAACGATCGCCGCCAGCAGGCCAGCCAATCCGGCGAGGGCTGCCAGCCCGAGAACAGTCGCCGTGAAGTGGTCCTGTATCGAGCCCCTGACCAGCGGGATAAGCAGAAAACTCGCGGCTCCGAAACTCATCCCAACGATTCCCGTCGCCAGGCCGCGGTGCTTTGAGAACCACTTGACGGGCGTGTTGATCGCCACCGTGTAGGCCGCACCGGCTCCCGCCCCACCGAGGCCGTAACTGACCAGCACGAGTAGATACGATTGGGCAAGTGCTACGCCGGTGAATCCGATCGTCATCAACGCGGCGGCCACGAGCATCGGCACCCGCGGCCCGTATCGGTCGCGGATCCATCCGGCGGGAAACTGCGAGAGCGTCTGAAAGATGACAAAGGCGGTAAACACCGATCCGATGGCTGCCTCCGACGCGACCACCCGGGCGCTCACCGGATCACGCAGCGACGACCAGACGAATTGATAGGTGCCGGCCAAGCCCATGGCGAGTGCAGCGACCACGACGAGGATCCAGGGCCAACCGGGAAGTCGCCGGAGAGACGTCCGCATCGTTCGGGGGGTCACCGGGGCGGTAGTTAAACAGTACGAAGCCGGTCGGCGTCTCTCGGGAGGCTTATGGCCATTGACACCTGAAGGAGTCCAGACCCGATGATCCACCTCGCCCACGACTTGACTGCCAGTGCGGTCCTCGTGGTCGGGGGCGGCCCCGTCGCCCGTCGACGGGCCTCGCTGTTTGGCACGGAGGCCACTGTCTACGTGCTCGCCACGACCTTTACAGGGGGCGACTGGCCGACTTGCCATCGCGTACGGCTCGATCTCGCACCGGCCGACGTGGGCGACTGGCTCGACCGCATCGATCCAGCACTCGTCGTCGCTGCCACGGACGATCTTGCCCTCAACGACGCCATCGAAGGAGCGGCAAGCGACCGTGGCATCCTCGTCAATCGTGCCGACGAGACGAATAGAGGCGACCCCAATCAGGTTGCGGTGCCGGCCACGTTTCGAGACGGGCCAGTGGTCTGCAGCGTCAGTACCAGTGGGGCCAGCCCCGTGCTCAGTCGGTTTTTGCGAAACCGTATCAAAACCGCATTCGACGACCTCGGCCCGGTCGGCGAGATGGCCGAATTGACAGGGGAATTGCGAGCGGACCTGGCTGCACTCGGTATCGACCCCGAACGCCGGTCTGCGGCGCTCACCGACGTTGTCACCGCTGGAAACGTATGGGTAGCTTTTCGTACCGCCAGCGCAAACCCACGCACGAGAGCGGAATCCGTGATCCGAGACGTAACGGGTGAGTCACTGTGACGACGGCAGGAATCATCTCCGGCGTTCGCGTCGCCCACGACGTCGCCTCTGTTTCCGATTTGGACGCCACCGGCGTCGCGAGCCAGCGAGACGCGACGGCGGTGTTAGGCGACCGACCCGACGTCCGAGAAGCGTTCGTCATTCAGACCTGTAATAGAGTGGAAGGATACGTCGTGACCGACGGTGCTGAGACCGGGCGCAAAGCGCTGGATTCGGTGACGGGCGACGTCGCCACCGACGTTCCCGTCTGGATGGACCACGAAGAGAGCCTTCGACACCTCCTCAGAGTGGGTGCCGGGCTGGAATCGCAAATTCTCGGCGAAGATCAGGTCCTGGGTCAGCTACGCGAGGCAGTTTCTGACGCCAGAAGCGTCGGCGCGATCGGCCCGGTCTTGGACGACGCACTGACGAAGGCGATCCGCGTTGGAGAACGAGCCCGAACTGAGACTGACATCAACGAAGGCGTCGTTTCCCTGGGTAGTGCAGCGGTCAGGCTGGCCGAACGCGAGGGAGCACTCCCGGCCGAAACCGGACTCGTCGTCGGAGCGGGCCAAATCGCCACATTGGCGGCTACGGCACTCGCGGTGCCGGTCGAGACGCTCTTCGTGGCCAATCGGACCGTGCCCCACGCCGCCCACCTGGCCGCCGAAGTCCCGTGTGAGGCCACGGCGGTCGGGCTCGAGGGCCTCCCAGGGGCACTGGCAGCCGCAGATGTCGTCGTGACGGCGACCGGGGCGACTGAACCAGTCATCGACGCCGAGGCCCTCGAGGACGCCGGAGCGACGTTTGTCGTGGACCTGGCCCAGCCCCGGGACGTCTCCCCGGCCTCGTCCCGTCCCGACGGCGTTACCGTCCGCGACCTCGACGAACTCGAGGCAGTCACGGATGAAACGCGCCAACAACGAGCCGCGGCGGCCGCCGCAGTCGAGGAGATCGTCGACGAGGAACTCGAGCGATTGATGACGCAGTACAAGCGACAACGCGCCGACCGGGTCATCTCTGCAATGTACGAGAGTGCGGATCGGATCAAAGCCCAGGAACTGCGAACGGCCCGGACGAAACTGGATCTCGACGAGGACGAGGAAGCCGTCATCGAGGCAATGGCCGACGCCATCGTCTCACAGTTGCTCGCCGCGCCGACGAGCAGCCTCCGCGACGCCGCCGAAAACGACGACTGGTCGACCATCCACGCCGCACTGGAATTATTCGATCCCGAATTCGGCCCGGGTGCCGACCAGCCCCCCTCGTTCGTTGCCGATATGCGACCCGAGGACCTCCCCGAAGGAATGCGTGAGGAGTTATCGCCTGCCGTGCTCGAACAACTCGAACTGGACTGACCCCAACACCCTTTGGTCAGCCGGCCCAGTGTCTGGACCGGTATGGCCGAACTCCTCTCGGACGATGAAATCGCCTCAGGGCTCCCGGACGACTGGGAGCGCGATGGTGATGAAATCGTCAGAACGTTCTCGTTCGATCAGTACCTCGATGGGATTGGTTTTGCAGCCGGCGTGGGTGGAATCGCCGAAGACGCCTGGCACCACCCCGAACTCCGCATCGAGTGGGGCGAAGTCGAAGTCCGGTTTACGACGCACGACGCCGGGGGGATCACCCAGAAGGACCTCGACATGGCCGACCGAGTCTCCGAGGTTTACGAGTGACCGGGGACCCACCCG
>CAZKGF010000046.1:0-11125 GCA_964552115.1 uncultured Halobacteriales archaeon | reverse complement strand
CGTCCACACAACTGTCCTTCCAGTGGACGACAGCCACAGGGGATGCTGGAACCTACGACGCCACAGTTGCCAGCGAGAACGAATCGGAGTCGACTTCGGTCATAGTGCAACAACCCGCCTTCTTTGACGTTCAGATTACGGACACGAATTCACCAGTCCAAGTCAGAGAGACGCTTTCTGTAACGACACTAGTGACCAACACCGGTGATGTCGAGGATACGCAACTAATCGAACTCCTGATAGACGGGGGAACTCCGATGAGCCAGACCGTTTCGCTCGATGGCGGTACGAGCCAAACTATCACGCTTTCCTGGGAAACAGGCCCGGGCGATCAAGGGAGTTACACAGCCACTGTCCGAAGTTCTGATAGCAACGCAACGGTTGCCGTCGAGGTCCAAACCGGTGGCGGGGCAGGCGGCGGTCAGAATCGGTTGCCGGACCCCGACCATATTGTGGGATCACTTTCCCTGCCAAGTGAACGGGGCGCAATCCGACCGCCTCCTTGATCAAGTGCGTCTCGTCCCATAGCTACTCTCGGTCGTACCTGTTTGATGGCTTATCCTACAGGAATGAAGTACAGTCCTGTCTCGCCGGTCTCGAGTTCCAAACTCAGGATAAACCAGTCATTGGGGTTCAGGTTGTCGTCAAATGATAGGACTACCTGTGTAACTGTTCCATCGCCAGCGAGTGTAATCTTCGGATCGAACGTTTCCCAGTCCTCCCGGATTCCCATGGTTGCCGATGTCGGTTGGCCGAGTCGGTTGATAGTGGCACTCGTCGGCCCCCCACCCTGAGTATCGTAGAAGTTCAACCGGCCCTGGGTGAAGTTGTTCGTTCCTGCAGAATTGTTGAATTCCAGCGTAATGTTGTTGCCACTCCGGATTTCGTCGGTCAGTTTGATGTCCCCCGGTGCGGCTGGATTGATCTCGTCGAGTGCTCGTCCCCGTTCGCCAGAGGGGGGTGCACTCCCCAGGCCCACGGGGCCACAGTCCAGCGTGAACGTTCCGGCTGGCTCGATCGTCAAGTTCCGGCCACTCGCGCCCGTCGTGACGGTGATGTTCGCAGGATCAACTTGGCCGTCCAGCGCTGCTTCCCACGCGGATTCCCCGAGAGACGTCGGGAGGGTTATCGAGAGATCGTCGCGTTGGGAGGTGTCGACCCGGCCGGCTACCGGTTCCAGTGAAACGGTCCGGGACCCGCCGATATTGAAGGCTCGTCGCAGTGGGACGATCTCGATCGTATTGCCTCGGACCAGTGACTGGCCGGTCATCCGGAAGGCCGCCTCGCCGAAATCGTGATATACCAACGAGTTTTCGAACCGGATCGTTCCCGCATCCTGAAAGACTGCGTAGTTTGGCGAATACTGAAGAAACCGAGTTTGGATATCGGAGCCGGGGCAAACTGTCGACGTGATGTCAGTACCACCCTGCCTGATCTCGATCGGTCGGAGTTCCGACGTATATAGCTGCCCAGATGGATTTGCCGGATTTTGCGCGATCAGTCGCGGTGGGAATTCCGTTCCGAGTTCCACAGAGGCGAACCGGTTGGCACCGGTGGTTTTCGTTTCCATAATCGCGTTTCGGGCCTGGACCATGTCCCCTTGGACGCGCTGGTTGTGGTTGAACTCGACCTGCCGATTCTGATTCGGGACGATGACGGACTGGTAGATCCCGAAAAGGATAATGAGAACACCGAACAGCAAGACGGCGCCGACCTGAATTGCCTGTCCACGGTCGTCTTTCCACAAGCCCATTGAACCCCCTTTCCACTTAGGAGGGAAAAGCGTACCCCCAACCCACTACTCAGGCGTCCTCTTCGACGACTTCCGGATCGCTCATCGCCGTCTGGAGACTATCCAGACCGTTGACCCACTCCGCGACCAATCCAAACTCCAGATTCTCGGCCAGTTGAAGATCCAGTTCTTTGCCATCGATTACCAGCGTGCCAGCCTGAACACAGTACCCGAGGGCGGTATCGAGGTCCTCCTCCGACTCGGCGTCGGCGGCCGCCTCGATGTACTCCTGGATCGTTCCCTCGTCGGCTGGACCGTTCGCGATGTATTCCTCCCCGGCGTAGAAGACACACATGAGTGAGGTTTGGACACCGTCGAGCAACATGGCCTTTTCCTCGTCGTCCAAGTCGACCTCGTTCAAGACGATGCTCTGGATGTCGTGTAACTCGTCGAGTGCGTCGTCTTCGCCGAGTTCACCCTCTTCGTAGTCGGTGATGATCTTCGCCACGGCGATTGCGGTGTCGTCTTGGAGATTCAACAGGAGCCGGGCGGAGTCTTCGTCCTCTGGGTCGATCTCTTCCTCCCTGATCCGTTCGATCCAGTTGCGCCAGCGCTCCTCCGTATAATATTCCCCCGGCGGCGTGCTCATACAGCATCCTTCGGCCCTCCGGGGTTAGGGCTTTCGGGCGGCAGACCGGGAGCAATCTGGTGCTCAATCTGCCAGGGTAGCTTCCGTGTCGATTCCGTAGACCTTGGCGGGCGTGTCGATGTGGGCCGTCTGGACGGCGTCTGGGTGGTCGTTGTCTAATAGCCACTGGACCCGACGTGGGACCGTTTTCGGGCCCAATACGGCGCCCGGTCGGTCTGGGTCGTCGAGGTAATCGGTTTCCATCAGGAACGGCTGTCCACCGTCGGCTGCGACGGCAAGTTCGTCTTCGTCGGCTAGCACGCTGGGTATCGGTCCAGCGAGTCGACCACCAGCGTAGTGTTTGACGACGCGGTCTGCCGGCAAGCCACGTGCTTCGGCCCAGTCTGCAACCTCGGTGAAATCTTCGCCACCCTCCGTATGGAGTTGGACCGCACAGCCGTGTTCTGCACCGAGTTCGAACGCGTACCGCATCACGTCGTTCGACGCGCGCCATACCTCGTCGGCTACCTCGTAATGTGGACGACCCGACTTGAGGGCGAGCGCGGGGCCGTCGGCGACGTATTCGGCTGCGATATCGAGGCCGGCCTGCATGAGGGTGGCTGCTTCGTGGGGCTCCCAGTCTCGCTCGACCAGCCGAGAGATCAACGCTGGATGGACGCCGAGCACTGGCCAGGCTGTTCCGTCCAACTCCGACGACGCCTCGGCGGTGACCGCAATCGTGTGCTCGAATCCCGTCCGAAAAGCTGCCGGGTCTGCGACCGACTCCCCCAGCATCCATGACGGTTTATTGAGGACCAGAAGGTGGGTTCCCCCGGCCGCGGCGAACTCCGCAGCTGCCTCTGCGCCCCGGCCATTGACCGGATCGAGGTGGAGATGATTGTCGAGAACGGGAGTTCCGAGCGTAGCGGGCATGGGTCCGTTCCGGGGGGCCGACCCAAAAGGGATTTCCTCCCTGAGCCTGCCTTGCGGGGAATAACGCTAGTTTGCACCGGGGGTAATCGCGAAAAACGTCGCCGGGTTTTTCCCTCTATATCTGTGGTACCGATCCGGAGGCATCGGTATGAGCGCAATTCAGCAACTCAAGTCGATGTTGCCAGGGTTCGAAATCGACGAGGGAGAACTGCGGACGTTCGAGTGCAATGAGTGTGAGAGCACTTTCCAGTCGGCTGAACCCATAGACCGTGCACAGTGTCCGGACTGCCTGAGTCGAGACGTGACGGTAGAGTAAGACACCCAGAGTCGCGGTCGGTGGCACCCGTCACAGAGTGAGAGCGGTCTGTGCCGCGTTCTGTAACGCTTCGGACCTGCCGTGAGCGCCCGGAGCAACGGCGACGGTTCGAATTCCCGCTTGGGCCGCTGCTTCGAGGACCGGTTTGAAGTCCATGTCGCGACTGACGAGCACGAGCACGTCGATATCGTCAGCTGCCACCCGAGTTGCGGCATCGACGGCCAACTTGACGTCGACATCGCCACTGGTGGTCACTATTTCGAACCCGTGGGCCTCGGTGGCCTTGATCAAGTCAGCCGGAGCGTGTTCGTCCAGATAGACCTTCGCGATCGAGACAGTTCCCTCCTCCTCAGCTACGGTTCGAAGCTGATCGAGGTCGACATCGAATTCCGCTCTGAGCGTGTTCGGGCCATCGACGTAGAGACCGACGCGATCGCCACCGACGAGCCCGCGGAGAAATCCCATACGCGACCAACGGCGCTCACACGGCAAAGCCCTGTTGGCGTGGCACCCGTTCGACCGGCTAGGCGCCGATTTGGTGGTCGTCGACGAGTGAGAGAAGGTGTTCGATTCGGTCGTCCATCGGAGGATGGGTCGAGAGGAGTCGCGTCATAGTTCTCTCCTCCTCGCCGGCAATATACAGTGGAGAGAGAATTCCCCAGCGAGGGTCAGTGGCACGGTCGATTTTGTGGAGCGCCCGCGCCAGTGCATACGGCTTCCTCGTGACCTCAGCGGCCCGTCGGTCGGCTGCGAACTCCCGCCGTCGCGAGTGTGCCAGCAACGCCAGCGTCAGGAGACTCAATACTCCTACGACAGTGAGTTCGATTCCCCGCCGAGCCATCCCGGGCACGGTGTGCTCCCACGTTCCAGGCCGGCCACGTGTCCAGGCGATCGCCCGTCCAAGCCCGGTGAGGACGAGGGTGATTGGGAGCAGAAGAATGAATACGATGCCAGCGATCGACTGCATTGTGCTGACTGCTAGCGTTTTCAACAGACTATCGTAACTCTCCGCGTGGGCCAATTCGTGGGCCATAATCCCTTCCAATTCGTCGGTCGAGAGCAACTCGAGCAGGTGGCGGTCGAAGATGATTGTGTGTCGCCTGGGCCCGCCAAGCGAGAGTGCGTTCGGTGCGCCGATGTCTGCCACCCGGAGCGACGGTCGATCCACGGCCATTTGTTCGACGAGTCGGTCGAGCCGTCGGTGTAGTGCGGGGGCTCGACGTCGATCGAGCCCCGTGGCGTCGAGTGATGCGAGCAGTCTGGCTGTGCCGGCGCGATAACTCAGGTAGCCGACGAGGACGATCGTTAGGACGAAACCGCCGCCGACCACGATCGGATTCGTCTGGGCAGTGACGAGCCATTGGAGGACGAGTAGTCCGCCGATCGCGGCGAGGACGTACAAACCCAGGAGGGACACGCCGATGATCCCCATTAGGAACCGGACCCAAAGCCGAGCCATGAGTCCGAATCTGGACTCCCAACACCAAGACGACTGTGACGCGATAATAACACTTCCCTGCGGGGCAAAGCGTTAGGGTGACCCTGCCGTCCAGTCGGCCATGGCAACGCGCACAACGCCGTTGTATCAGGCTCATGCCGATCGCGGCGCCACGTTTACTGATTTCGGCGGCTGGGAGATGCCGGTGGAGTTCGATTCGATACGAACGGAGCACACGGCAGTGAGAGAGGCCGTCGGCAAATTCGATGTCTCCCACATGGGCCAACTCGTGGTCGATGGGCCGGATGCCGGTCGACTCTGTCACCGTCTGACGACGAACGATATCGTGGGATTGGATCCCGGGGAAGCACGGTACGCCGCGATCACTGACACGGACGGAATCATGCTCGATGACACCATCGTCTACAACCTCCCGGCAGACTGGTCGGGCGAATACCTCGTCATTCCGAACGCGGGTCACGACGCCGAGATGGAGGCCCGATGGGTCGACCACCGGAACGAATGGTCGCATTCTGCCACTGTGCGAAACGCGACGGAGTCTCTCGGCATGATCGCCGTGCAGGGTCCCGATGCCCGCTCGCTCCTTGGCCCTGAAGTCGGGTTCGATCTCAGTGACCTTGGCCGGTTCGAGGTAACCATGGGGACTGTCGCCGGCGTGGAGGCTCTGGTAGCCGCGACCGGCTATACCGGTGAGCGTGGCTACGAAATCGTCTGTGCTGCCGACGAGACGGATACAGTCTGGTCGGCACTCGAGTGTCAGCCCGTCGGATTGGGTGCCCGTGACACGCTCCGGATCGAACAGGGATTCTTGCTCTCGGGGCAGGATTTCGATCTAGAAACCGAGCCACGGAATCCCTACGAAGCGGGAATCGGCTTTGCGGTCAAACTCGATACCGAGTTCGTCGGTCGAGACGCCCTCGAGCAAGTTCAGGTTGAGGGCCCCACGGAGCGACTGACAGGGATTCGGGTCATCGACCGGGGGATTCCGCGCGCGGGATATACCGTACAAACACCTGATGGCGATCACCTCGGGACGGTGACCAGCGGGACGATGAGTCCAACACTCGACGTGGGAATCGGGCTAGCATACCTCCCAACAGGCCACGCGGAGCCGGATACCCCCGTGCGAGTCGTCGTCAGGGACGAACCGAAGAAGGCACGTACCACCGCTACGCCGTTCATCTCATGAGCTTCGACGTACCGGCCGACTGTCTGTACCTCGAAACGCACGAGTGGCTCCGTCAGGACGACGGAACAGCCCGCGTTGGCATCTCCGATTTCGCCCAAGACGAACTTGGAGACGTCGTGTTTGTCGAACTACCGGACATAGGGGCCGATCTCGACAAAGAAGAGGCATTCGGCGTCGTAGAATCGATCAAGGCGGTGTCAGACGTGTATACGCCAGCGAGTGGCACGGTGACAGCAGTCAACGACGAATTGGAATCGACGCCAGAACTGGTCAACGAATCTCCATACGGTGACGGGTGGTTCATCGAACTGGACTTGGCAGACGAATCAGAACTCGACGATCTGCTCACACCATCGGAGTACGAAGACCAAATCGCCTAGCTGGGGGAACCGAAAGAATAGGTACCGGGTGGGCAAATGGACGTGTCTATGCGTGGTGACACCGGATCGAGCCCGTTCGTTCCGCACACTCCGACAGAAACCGAGGCGATGTTATCTGCCGTTGGCGTCGAATCGATCTCTCAGTTGTTCGATATTCCCGAGGCTGTCCGTTTCGAAGGGTCGTTTGATATCGACGCACGCGGTGAACAGGAACTCCGCCAGGAGATTGGTGGTCGCCTCGAACGGAACGACGATCTGACGTCGTTCCTGGGCCGCGGTCATTACGATCACTATGTCCCGGCGATCGTCGACTCCATTGCCGGTCGCCAGGAGTTCCTCACGTCTTACACCCAGTACCAACCGGAGATCGCCCAGGGCTTTCTACAGTCGCTTTTCGAGTATCAGTCGATTCTGGTCGAACTGACCGGGCTTTCGGTTGCCAACTGTTCGCTCTACGACGCCGCAACTGCCCTGGGCGAAGCAGCCACGCTCGCGAGTAGATCGGGCGCTGGCGACAGGATCTTGGTTCCCGAGTTGCTCCGCCAGGAACGGCGCGCGGTTCTCGAAAACTATGCTGCAGGGCCGGGACTAACGATCGAGGCATACCCGAGTGAAGACGGAGCTGTCGATATCGATGCGCTCTCGTCGCGTATCGACGAGGATGTTGGGCTCGTATATGCGGAATCACCGACGGTTCGAGGAACTATCGAGGAGTCGTTGAGCGAGATTGGAGCTGTCGCGACCGAGGCGAACGCGCTGTTCTGTTTGGGCACGGACCCGGTGGCTTTGGCCCTCCTCGAAGAACCGGCACGCGTCGGCGTCGACGTGGTTGTCGGAGACGCCGCGTCGCTGGGACTTGGCCACGCCCACGGGATGGGGTTGGGCATGTTTGCAACCAGCGAGGAGTTGCTCCGGCAGGTTCCTGGACGTTTGGTTGGAGCCACTCGCGATCAGTCGGGGCGCAGAGCCTACACGCTCACGTTGCAGACTCGCGAACAACACATCCGCCGCGAGCGAGCGACGAGCAATATTTGCACGAATCAGGCCTGGCTTGCGTTGCGAGCCGCGATTCACGCCGCAGCTCTGGGCCCCGATGGGCTGCTGGATCTGGCTGAGACCAGTGTACACAATGCAAAACGATTGGCCGACCGGCTCGACGAAATCACGGGTATCAAGGCCCCTGTACACGATCGCCATCATTTTCGGGAGTTCGTCGCACGAACCGATCAGCCTGCCCAGGCGGTCAGTCAGGCACTGCTCGAACACGGGTACGCTATTCACGCCATCGACGATCACCTCATCCAAGTGTGTGTGACCGAGACGAACGCCGACGCGACGGACGGGCTGGTCCGGGCGCTTCGGGAGGAGGCAGCATGACCGACGAGTCTGTGGAGGATGTAGGAGTGTACGACCAGGCTCGGTGGACCGCCGGAGACCGCTACGAACCACTGTTGATCGAAAAGGACAGTACGACCGTCACTGTCGACGAGGACGACGGGCCGTTGCCAGACGAATTGACCAGGGACGAACTCACGATGCCCAAACTCAGGGAACCCCAACTTGCTCGCCACTATACGCGACTCTCCCAGATGAACTATGGGATCGATAGCGGCCCGTTCCCGCTGGGCTCGTGCACAATGAAATACAACCCGAAGTTCACGGAAGCCCTGGCCAGTCGAGCCGATACACGGACACATCCGGATCGGCCCCCGGAGACGATCGAAGGCACGTTGTCCCTGCTTGCAGAACTGCAGGACTACCTCGCTCGAATCGGGGGCATGGATGCCGTCTCACTGCAACCGCCGGCGGGAGCTGCCGGTGAATTCGCTGGAATCCACCTGGCCAGAGCCTATCACGAACACCGCGATGATGCCAGATCGGACGTCTTGATTCCGGATAGTGCCCACGGAACGAACTTCGCCAGTGCGGCACTTGCCGGGTTCGACGTCGTCGAACTGCCGAGTGGAGACGACGGTCGCATCGATCTCGATGCCCTGTCCGCCGCTGTCAGTGACGAAACGGCCGCGTTGATGCTCACTAATCCCAATACGCTGGGCTGTTTCGAACGCGAGATCGAATCGATCGCGACGATGGTTCATGACGCAGGCGGCCTATTGTATTACGACGGGGCAAATCTCAATGCGCTCCTCGGTCGCGCTCGCCCGGGCGACATGGGCTTCGACATCATGCACTACAACGTGCACAAGACGTTCGCGACACCACACGGCGGTGGTGGCCCGGGTGCCGCGCCGGTCGGCGTTACCGCGGACCTCGCACCATTTCTTCCCACACCCCAGATCGGCGAGGCCGAAGGCGAGGTAGGCTACGAACTGTACGAGCCCTCGCAGTCGATCGGTAAGGTTCACGGCTTTATCGGCAACTGGCTGGTACTTTTGAAGGCGCATGCGTATATTGCCCGATTGGGCGACGGCGGCCTCTCGGATACGAGTGCGAAGGCAGTTCTCAACGCAAATTATCTGGCCGAACAGATCGATTATGAGGTGCCGTATGGCCCGTTCCACCACGAATTCGTGGCAAGTGCCGGCGACCAGGATGCCGCAGATGTTGCCAAACGGATGCTCGATTACGGCGTCCATCCGCCGACGACGAAGTGGCCGGAACTCGTTTCGGAAGCCCTCATGACCGAACCGACCGAAGCCGAGACGCGTCGATCGCTGGATCGGCTGGCAGCAGCGTTCGATGCCGTGGCCACTGAAGACGATGCGACACTCGCCGAGGCACCGTCACGCACGACTGCCGATCGAATCGATCAGGTGGCCGCTGCCCGTGAACCACGGTTGTCCTGGCAGTCACTCGAGTAGTTAGTCCTCGACGGCAGCCCTGACATCCGCTGCAAGACCTTCGTAGTAGTCGGGATATGCTTCTTGTTGGATACCAGCAGTCACTCAAGCTTCCTCGCCGGCCAGAAGAAGGTCTTCGTCTTCCACAGCGCTCAGGAGGAAAACGATACTTCGGTGGTGATCCGATCGTCTAGTTCCGACCCGGCCCTGGGTCATCCGGTAATCGCTGATGACGCAGTCGATGCGTTTGTTCGTCGTCCGGGTCGCTGCAGACACGGGATCGGACTCGGTGACGACCGTGAGGTCGGGGTCTGCACGTTGGAGTAACTCGGCTGTCAGGTCACGGACATCGGGATCTTTCCCGACGAGTAATACCGTGATTGGCCGACTATTGACTACGCAATTCCGGTGTCGACTGTCCCGTCGATTCTGACAAAACCCCATCCACACTCCGGACACCGCCACTTTACTTTCTCTCCCAAGTGGAGCGTGGTACTCCCCGCGCGGTAAAACGTTCGTTCAGTCCCGCATTCGGGACACTCGTAATCCAGCTCCAAGCTCATGGGATTCGTAGTAGAGTATGCCGGTTAAAAATTTGGAAGGTACGTAAGCTACCCCACCCTAACGGGCGGGGCTTTCACCATGGACACCCGATCTACCCATCGTTGGTGCGGGTTCAAATCCGCTCTCGTTCAGCGTCTTCGTGTTCAAACAGACGCCGCCGGGTGCGTCTTCGTCCGAAGACGTGTGCAATGACGGGGGGAGCGTGAAGCCGACAACGTGCGCGCGTTCGCGTGATTATGGACGGTCGACGTCGCTCCCGGTCAGGTTGAGTAAGACCGGGGCAGTTCGCCGAATCTCAATACGATATCTGGCCGAGTTATTCCTATGACCTACATACCAAGGGAGTCGATCTGCCAAAGACTGCAATTATACAGTCGTGCAAATGCGTTTCCTCCCAGCACTCAAGGGACGGAGTTTCCGTGGTGGTACTATGACTCGTGGACGTCATATACGGATGTTAGGGTCTTGGTCAGAGAGGCCTCCGTATCGAATTCGGGAGCGACTCTGCCACCAACTGTTATTGGCTCTCCGATCCCAGCCTCTGTATGTCGATTTATACTGGCCGGGGAGACGAGGGACAGACAGACCTCCGGTCGATGGACCGAGTATCGAAAGCCAGTCCTCGGATCGAAGCCTACGGGACGGTGGACGAGATCAATGCGCTGCTGGGCTCTATCCGGCCGACGGGCCACGAGGACGTGGATGACGAACTGGGCGCTGTGCAGAACCACCTGCACATTTGCCAGGCGGATTTGGCGAATCCCGACCCGGACGACGACGATCCGGTGATCGAAGCGGCCGACGCCGATCAACTCGAAGCGTGGATCGATTCCCACGACCAGACGTTGGAGCCCTTGGAGCGGTTCATCCTCCCCGGAGGATCGGACGCCGGCGGAGCCCTGCATCACGCCCGGACGGTCGCCCGGCGGGCCGAGCGACGAGCTGTTGCCCTTGCCAACGAGGAATCGATCAACCAGGCGGCAGTCGTCTATCTCAACCGACTCTCTGACTATCTATTTACCGTAGCCCGAGTTGTCAATGCCCGCGAGGGCGTTAGAGAGGAGGGTCCGGAGTATTGAACGGCTAACACGAAGCTAATTGTATCGACGAGGCCTACAGCGTC
>CAZKGF010000045.1:0-11380 GCA_964552115.1 uncultured Halobacteriales archaeon | reverse complement strand
AGTACGCCGCGCGCAAACTCAAGAAGGACCGCCAGAAACACCGGTGGTCCGACTCTGATTACGCGCGCCGCGAACGGGGACTCGGATCGAAGTCCGATCCCCTCGAGGGCGCACCGCAGGGACGTGGGATCGTCCTGGAGAAAGTCGGAATTGAAGCCAAACAACCGAATTCCGCGATCCGGAAGTGTGTCCGGGTCCAACTCATCAAGAACGGCAAGCAGGTCACGGCGTTCTGCCCAGGTGATGGAGCCATTTCGTTCATCGACGAACACGACGAAGTCACCATCGCCGGGATCGGGGGAGCAAAGGGTCGCGCGATGGGCGACCTTTCGGGAGTTAATTACAAAGTCGAGAAGGTCAATGGTGTGTCGATGATCGAACTCGTCCGAGGCAACGCTGAAAAGCCGGTGCGATAACCATGTCTAGCGACGCACCCGAACCGGACGCGCCAGCGGGTTCCGGTGATTCGAACGCGCAACTTTTCGGTCGCTGGGCAACCGAAGATCTGGAGTACTCCGACCCGTCGACTGAGCGCTACATCTCGGTCACGCCGATCGCGCACACGATGGGCCGTCACGCTGACAAGCAGTTCAAGAAAAGCGAGATTTCGATCGTCGAGCGACTGATCAACCGGCTCATGCAGACCGACGAAAACACGGGCAAGAAACAGCTCACGACTCGGATGGTTCGGGACGCATTCGACCTCGTTCACAACCGAACCGACGAAAACCCGATCCAGGTGTTGGTGGACGCCGTCGAAAACACGGCGCCGCGCGAGGAGACCGTTCGCCTGAAGTACGGTGGTATTTCTGTCCCGAAAGCTGTCGATATTTCCCCACAGCGCCGGGTCGACCAGGCGCTAAAATTCATCGCCGAAGGTGTCTACAACGACGCATTCAAGTCACCTGTCGATGCTGAAGAGGCCCTGGCCAACCAGCTCATCGGTGCGGCCAACAACGACGTGCAGACGTATGCGGTCAATCAGAAAGAGGAAAAAGAGCGCGTCGCGGCTGCGGCCCGCTAAGCGACCCGCAATTCTGTTTTTTTCCGGTTTCACGGTCTACCGATCTGTGTTGCCAATGTCGTAAACCAGCAATCCTATGTAGGTTGACGAAACAGGTCAGCCCATGGCAGAGTCACACGAAGGCGTCGAGCTCGTTCCCGAGGTTACGGTTGCACACGTCGCAAAAGCAGTCTTATTGGCCGCACTGACGGCAGTCTTGGCGCAAGTATCCGTCCCCGTGCCAGGCGTGGCCGTGCCCTTTTCACTGCAACCGTTTGCGGTCTTTTTCGCCGGCCTTCTCTTGGGGCCTCTCTGGGCCGGTTTCGCGCTCCTGGTCTACATTCTCGTCGGCCTGGCCGGTCTTCCGGTGTTTTCGAACGGCGGGGCGGGGCTCGGATACTTTCTTGGCCCGACCGGCGGGTTCCTCGTTGGCTTCTTGGTGGCAGCCATTCTCATCGGCGCAATTGTTCATCGGCAGGTCCATCCCCGGGCGTTATCCGATATCGGGCTCATTCCCCAAGCCATCGGGTTGGGGGTGGGATTGGTGATCATCTATGTGATCGGGATCCCGTGGCTCGCCACGGTCCAAGGGATCTCGATTGGCGCGGCTGTGACCGTCATGGCTCCGTATATCCCGCCAGACGTGCTCAAAGCCGCACTCACTCTCATGATGGTTGGCGGTGGCGGTGAAGTATTGGACCGGCTGGAATGATCGAGACGAGTGACCTCACATATAGCTATGGGGAGACACGTGCCCTCTCGGGAGTCTCGGTCACGATCAATTCCGGGGAGTGGACGATCATCGCGGGAAGAAATGGGAGTGGGAAAACAACGCTGGTGCACCATTTCAACGCTCTCCTGACACCGGATAGCGGGTCAATTCAGGTCAATGGCCAGTCGCCGGCAACGGATCCGGTTACAGCGCGGACTCGAGTCGGGATGGTGTTTCAGAACCCACGCGATCAATTCGTTGCTGCGACAGTCGGGAGCGACGTCGCCTTCGGGCCAGAGAACCTGGGGTTAGACCGGTCTGCCATCGACGATCGCGTTGCGAGGGCGCTGGCCGCGGTGAATATGGATGGACGCCAAGATGCACGACTCGACGAACTTTCCGGGGGCGAGCAGGCTCGAATCGCGATCGCTGGCGCCCTCGCGATGGAGCCAGCCTACCTCGTTCTCGACGAACCCTTCGCCGGACTCGACTGGCCGGCAATCCGGACCCTCTTGGATCATCTCGACGCTCTCCACGACGCTGGGACTGGCATCATTGTCGTGACCCATGACGTCCGTGACGTTCTCAAACGAGCAACACACCTCATCGGCCTAGAGGGCGGAGAAGTGGCCGTAACCGGGGACCCCTCCGACGTCAGAGACCGGCTGGAACCCATTGGGGTCAGACCACCCGAATGGTGACCTACGAACCGGGCGAGACCCTCGTCCACCGACTGGATCCTCGTTCGAAACTACTGATGCAAGCGGGCCTGGCGATCGCGGCATTCACCCATCCGTCCCTCTGGTGGATCTTCGGTCTGACGGTCCTGGCAGTAGGGGGCCTCGCCGTGGCACGGTATTCGCCTCTCGACGCGCTGTGGTCCTATCGCATCGTGATCGTCGTACTCGCTCTCGGCCCCGTGATCGCTGGGATCCGACTCGGACCGCCCTGGTTTCGGATTGGCCCGGCACTGGATTCGGTCCGCTCGGTAACTCGGTTGCTCCCGGTCCTCTTGGTGAGTGCGGGATACATGTACACAACGCCAGTCAGAGACACGAGAGCGGCCATTCAACGCTCGATACCCGGTCGGCCGGGCCAGCTATTGGCAGTCGGCGTGGCGTTGACGGTGCGGTTTGTCCCGATACTCCGGGCCGACGTTGCGACGATTCGTTCGGCGATCCGAGCACGTGGCGGTGAGACACGGTCGTTGTCCGATCGCGCGAGCCGGATTGCAGGCCTCTCACTCCATCGTGCGTGGTCTCGGTCGGATGCGCTCTCGACGGCGCTGAGAGCCCGTTGCTTCGCGTATAATCCCACGCTTCCGCCACTCAGGTTTGGGCCGATCGATTATCTGGTCATCGGCCTCGGGCTTGCACTCGCCGTCTCACCTCTCGTTGGCCTCTAAGCAACGACGCTCAATCTGCCGCAGCAGGCTCGCTTCCCGCGTATGTTTTCGCCAGGTCGACCAACGCCTTCCGATACTCACTCTCGTCCGGGTTTCGGGCGAGCGTCCGGAACTTGTGTTTGAATTCTGCGAGACTGACGGCCGGTGCGTCGTGACTGGCGGCATGCGCTAGGTCGTAGAGGCGATGGTCGGTGTCGACCAACCCGTGTCGTTCGACCAGCCCCAGCGCAAAGGCCGCATTCACGACCGTGATTTCCGGGTCGGCAGCGGGGGTGAGTCGCTCCCATGCCGGCGGATCAGTCGGACGATCGGCCACAGCAGCCGCGAGACTCGACTCGAGAAACGCGACGAGTTTGTCTGCCGGCGAGAGTGTCAACCAGAGATCGTCCGCGTAGATGTCTTTGGCATGGTTTGCTATCTGATAGATGTGCGAGAGCTTCCGCCGTTCCACGCTGTGGCCGGCTAAGGCGAGAAAAATCGCCTCCTCGGTCGACTGCGTATGCGAGGGATGCCCACGCTCGTGGTGGTGCATATGCGAGAACTCGTGGAGCGCTAACTCCCGCGCCATGGCACTCGTCGCAGCCTGCCGCGATATCGTCAGGTGATGTCCGGCGTCGTCGTGACTGACCCGCGTTCGTTCGTCCGGATCGGCCCTGACGTGGACCGTTACCGGGGATTGGAGCTCTCGCTCGGTTTCGAGGAGATCCCGCGCCCCGAGAAACGGCTCCGCCGGGCCGGGGCCGCGTACCTGCACGTCCATACACCGTCTACTGCGTGGTCAGTCCGTATGACGTTTGCGCCAAATACCCTGTCACACCCGTCTACTGACCCAGCCAGTGGCGCCTGCGGGGAACGAATCGGACCGGACACGGGGTTGGCGCTGGCCGTCACCGTCGACCGCTCTGACGACGACCTCTGAGGTCTCGGATGACTCGTACCGGTACCGCCATTGGCGCCAAACGTCGCTGCCTGGCAGAGGATCCGAGAGTGTGGCGTCGTTCCAGGTTTGGCCGTCATCCACCGAAACCTCGACTCGCGAGATACCTCTGGTTCCAGCGTATGCGTGTCCGGCAACTTCCGTGCGGCCATCAGGACGATCCTGGACCGACCAGAGTTTCGCGACCGTTCCGACCTGGCCCGTTCCGACCCATCCACGCTCCTCCCAGTATCCGTTCACCGCCTCGTCCAGGAATTCGATTTCCTCGAGCCACTTGACGTTCGTCTCGCCCCAGTGGCCGGGGACCAGCACGCGGACAGGATGGCCGTGTGACCGGGGGAGCGGGCGCCCGTTCATTCCCCAGGCGAGGAATCCATCCTCGAGCGCCTCGACCGGGAACTGGACGAAGTAGCCGTCGTCACCGTGGAGCATCACGCAGTTGCACGCACTGCTGGGGCCCGCTCGATCGAGCAGCGTCTCAATTGGCGTGCCCGTCCAGACGGCGTTGTCGAGCTGGCGGCCGTTGAGTGGCTCGCCGACACACCGTAGCGTTGTGTGGCGGTGTTCGATCGGCATCGCGGTCAGGGCCTCGAAGTCGACCGTCACGGAGCGTTTGACTTCTCCGGAAATCTCCATGGACCAGCTCTCGGCGTCAAGTTGCGGGTCAAACGAAGCGATGTCGACGTTGTAGAAGTCGCCGATTTCACTCACGAGCCCCGGCATATCATCTCCGGTGATATCGAGTGATTTCTCGTCGGCGTCACGCAGCAATTGCTCGAGTTCGGGGTCGTCACCCCCCGGAATAGTCGTGTCGGCCGGGATCGGGTCCGGGCTCGGCCGGAGCCGGTCGATGACGCTCATGAGTCCCACGGCTCCAACTGCGCCGATGCCAGCCATGAGGACACGCCGCCTGGCGGGCCCCGAGTCCAGCCCGGCGCTTGGAACCACGCCTATCCCGACGGATACGGTGACCGGAACGGCCGCACCGAACGAGGTCACTGGCTGGCCAGTGATCGCCCACGTTGTAGCCCAGGCGAGACCCCCCGCAAAGACGGTACCCAGGACCGGCCGCTCCAGCGACGCGACGCGAAGCCCAGCCCTGGCTCCAGCACCGAGCAACCCGACCGCGATCAGCCCGGCGATCCCCAGGTGCAATACGTGAGCGGGAGCGCCAACGGTGTCGATGAGCCAGGCGACCACGAGCCCTGGCGCTAGATTGACGACCAGTGTATCGATCGGTGCGAGGATGAACGCGGTGGTCCCACCGGTGATCGCGAACGAACCAGCGACCCCTGCGATCCCCGCCAAGAGTGCAAGGCCCATCTCCCGGCGTCCGTCCGGGTCCATCTACCGGTCCCCACGCTCACACAGACTCGTGGCCCCCGCGTGCGGGCCGCGCTCCCCGATGACTCTCATGGGCTACGGGTATGTGCTGGAGTCACATAACAGTCGGCTGATTCGCACCGATTTGACACTGGCGTGGCGGTCGATGGCCGGTTCCGTGCCGCTAGCGCCAGATCCTGCTGTGCCGGGGTTTCACAGGCCTCTCCCGGCAAAACAGCACCCTTTTGACCCTGCTTCCGGTAGCGCACCTACAAATGGGCCGACGCAAGAAGATCGTACAGGAATGCGAGACACTGATGGACCATCCGGAGAACATCCGGAACATCGCTATTGCTGCCCACGTGGACCACGGAAAATGCGTGAGCGGTGATGCGCGCGTGTCCCTGGCGGACGGACGAGTTGTCGAGGCTGCCACACTGTTCGAGACCATCCGGGCGAATGGAGAGGCCACGGACGACGAGGGTGACGCCTACGCTCCAAGCGATCCGATCACGGTATCGGCCTACGATCGGCGTGAGCACGAAATGGTGGCTGCAGACATCGAGTACGCCTGTCGCCGCCAGACCGACGAACCACTGGTCAGTATCGAGACGGCGAACGGCCACGACTTGGAGACGACCCCCGAACACCGATATCTGACGCTGACTACGGACGGCATCACGGAATTTTGTCGAGCGGATGACCTCGAATCTGGTGACGTGATCGTCGGGGCACGCAAAGTTCCAGTCGACCCGAGCGGTGATACCAAAGCGGACGTACTTCGCCGACTTGGAACGGAGTCTGCGGTTGCCGTTCGCGTCGACGATCGGTTTGCCGACCGCATCGAGTCGGTCGAAGGGGAGCCACCGAGTGAGGTGCCTGCTATCGAGCCCGCAGGTCCCTCCACCGACCACCAGGACTCCAGTCTGTATCGCCTTCGGTCCCTGCTGAACTGGTGTGAATCGGCGGATATCTCCCTCGCAGAACTGTACGACAGTATCGAGACGGTGAGGTACCGCGGTGAGGACCAGACTGGCGAATCAGTCGAAGCCACACTGCCGGAAGATCTCGACCCGCTCTTCTATCTCGCGGGTCGCTTCATCGGAGATGGTGATCTGGCTGGATCGGTACGCGGTACTGATGACAGTGTTGTCTCCGCCGCAGCTTCGCTTGACCTGCAGATCGCACAGGATGCGCAAACTGCCGGCGATGGACAGCTACTCGCCCATCTGCTGGGGACCATTTTCGTCGACCCGGAAGGCGACAACGCTGCCTCTATTTCGGTGCCACAACTCGTGTTCGGGGCGCCCCAAGGCTACTCTGCCGCGTTTGTTCGTGGCTATCTGGACAGTACGGCGACCGTCGAGCCCGATCGATCGGCTATTTCCGTGCGTTCCGAGAGTCCGACCCAGCTCGAAGCGCTTCAACTGCTGCTCTACCAATTCGACGTCGCCTCCACACTCGACCGAACGAATTCGACGCTCACGATCGCGGGATCTCTCTCCTTGGGGCACTTTCGGGAGATCGGTTTCGGCCGTTCTGCGAAACAGCAACGGTTCGAGACACTGGCCGACACGGCGTCGGCGGCCCCAGTCGATAGCGTCCCGGTTGCCGGCTCGAAACTAGCCGAGATTCGGGCCGACCTATCGGCAGGACACGACGACCTCTTCCAGGCCTATCGATCCTATGAGACGGAGGATGTCGACCTCACCAAGGAATCACTCGACCGGATCACCACTCGATTTGACGAGTTGGCTGAGACACACGATCAGCGGATCGAGCGACTGAGTGGCCTGGCAAAGGCCGACACGTCCTTTGTGACAGTCGAAGCGGTTGATCGTACGCACCGCGACCACGTGTACGACTTCGGCGTTCCAGAACAGCAGAACTTCGTCTGTGAGGGCGTGGTCGTCCACAATACGACGCTCACGGATAATTTGTTGGCAGGAGCGGGCATGATCTCGGACGAGACTGCCGGCGAGCAACTCGCGATGGATACGGAAGAAGACGAACAAGAGCGGGGAATCACGATCGACGCGGCTAACGTCTCGATGACGCACGAATACGACGAGACGAATCACCTCATCAATCTCATCGATACACCCGGCCACGTCGACTTCGGTGGTGACGTTACCCGTGCGATGCGGGCCGTCGACGGTGCGCTAGTCGTCGTTGACGCCGTCGAAGGGGCCATGCCCCAGACAGAGACCGTTCTCCGACAGGCGCTGCGTGAGGGCGTCAAACCGGCGCTGTTCATCAACAAAGTCGATCGCCTCATCTCCGAATTGCAGGAAGGCCCCCAGGAGATGCAACAACGGTTGACGACCGTGATCGCCGACGTCAACGAACTCATTCGGGGGATGACCGAAGATATGGAGGCCACCGGGGAGTGGACGGTCTCCGTTGAGGAAGGCACCGTTGCGTTCGGATCTGCCCTGTACAAGTGGGGGGTCTCGATGCCCTCGATGCAACGGACCGGGATCGACTTTGGATCCATCATCGATCTCGAGCGCAACGACAAGCGCCAGGAACTCCACGAGCGATCACCACTTTCTGACGTCGTGCTCGATCTTGTGTGTGAACACTTCCCGAATCCACTGGATGCCCAGCCACGTCGGATTCCGACGGTTTGGCGGGGTGATCCCGACTCGGAGATTGCAGGGACGATGCGTAACGTCGATCCGGAGGGAGAGGTGGTCTTCATGGTCACCGACATCTCGATGGATCCCCACGCCGGCGAGATCGCTACCGGCCGGGTCTTCTCGGGGACACTCGAGAAAGGCCAGGAACTGTACGTCTCTGGGACCGCCGGCAAAAACCGACTGCAGAGCGTCGGTCTGTTCATGGGCGGCGAGCGCGAGGAAGTCGACCGTGTCCCTGCCGGCAACATCGCAGCCGTTACTGGGCTGCGAGACGCGATTGCAGGTTCGACGGTCTCGAGCGTGGAGATGACCCCGTTCGAGTCCATCGAACACCTCTCCGAGCCCGTCATCACGAAGTCAGTCGAGGCACGGAACATGGACGACCTGCCCAAACTGATCGAGACCCTCCAGCAGGTCGCCAAAGAGGACCCGACGATCCAGGTCGAGATCAACGAGGATACCGGCGAACACCTCATCTCCGGCCAGGGCGAACTCCACCTCGAAGTCATCACCCAGCGTATCGAACGCAATCAAGGGATTCCAGTGGAGACCGGGGAACCGATCGTCGTCTTCAGAGAGGCCCCGCTCCAGCAGAGTCGCGAGGTCGAGGGCGTCTCACCGAACCGTCACAACAAGTTCTACCTCACGGTCGAGCCACTCGACGAGTCGGTCGTCGATGCGCTCAAACTCGGCGAGGCGTCGATGGATATGCCCGAACTCGAACGCCGTGAAGCGCTCCAGGAAGCCGGTCTTGATAAGGACACCTCACAGGAGGTAGAGGATATCATCAGTACGAATATAATTATTGACGACACGAAAGGGATCCAACACCTCAACGAGACGATGGAACTGGTCCTCGAGGGAATGGAAGAGGCGTTGATGGACGGGCCACTGGCCGCAGAACCGGTCCAGGGCGCCCTCGTCCGCCTGCTCGACGCCAGGCTCCACGAGGACGCAATTCACCGCGGCCCGGCACAGGTCATTCCGGCCGTTCGGCATGCCGTCCACAATGCGCTGATCGACGCACAAATCAAGCTCCTCGAACCGATTCAACAGGTTCGGATCGACGTCCCCAACGAGTACATGGGTGCTGCGTCCGGGGAGATTCAAGGGCGGCGAGGTCGCGTTGACGACATGTTCCAGGAGGGAGACCTCATGGTCGTCGAGGGCGTAGCGCCGGTCCAGGAAATGATCGGGTTCTCGAGTGACATTCGCTCTGCGACCGAAGGACGGGCGTCTTGGAACACCGAAAACGCCGGATTTCAGGTCATGGCCGACAATCTACAACCCGAGACGATCAAGGAAATCCGCGAGCGCAAGGGTATGAAACTGGAACTTCCTGCTGGCGTCGATTATTTCTAAATCCCTTATCCTCTCGGGATTGAATCGAGTGATTTTCCGTCACTATCGGGCAGGACATATTGGTTTATTCGATCACGACGCCGATTCTTGGCCCCCACTGTACTCGGCGACGCGAAAGGCGAGGATCTTATTGTACCCCGCACGAGAGTATCGCCAATGCGTCGCTCGTATCCGCGCCGAGAGGTGACCGAACGATGAGCGACTCCACGGAAGCCGTCAATTCCTACACGGTCCGTCTCGAACTGGTCGACCGCCCGGGCGAACTGCTGCGGGCCCTGCGCCCGATCGCCGATAATGGGGGAAACCTCCTCTCTATTTTTCACGAGCGAGGCAATCTCACCCCCCGAGGGCACATCCCTGTCGAGGTCGATCTCGAGGCGACGGCCGACCGTTTCGACGTAATCGTGGAGGCGTTGCGTGACGAGGGAATCAATGTCATCGAAGCCGGCGCCGAACGGTACGGTGAGGCAGTCACTGTACTTCTCGTGGGCCACTTGGTTGGGACAGACCTGTCGAATACCCTCTCTCGCATCGAGGATTCCACTGCCGCGTCGGTCACCGATATTTCCCTGTCCGCTCCGGACGGTGCCGACGCCGTCTCGAGTGCTCGACTGCGACTGGCAGCACAATCCGGCAGTGTGGAGACGGCCCTCGAGTCGATCAGGTCCATCGCGGCCGAGAAAGATTTGCAGGTTGTCGAACCACTCATGGCGGGTGAGTTGGCATGAAACTCTCCATCCTCGGTGCAGGCGCCGTGGGCCGATCAGTGGCCGATCTGGCCGAAGAATACGGCCATACAGTCGTCGCGATCGCCGATTCGACGACAGCTACTGTCGATCCAGATGGCATCGATGTTTCAGCAGCTATCGACCGGAAGGAGACCGAAGGCGTGGTCGGGGACAGCGATACCGCGGCCGCCCGAGAGTGTGACTACGAGGTACTCGTCGAAGCAACGCCAACCACTCTTGGCGAAGCCGAACCCGCATTCTCCCACGTCGCTGGCGCGCTAACCCGCGACCGACACGTCGTCCTCGCGAACAAAGGACCGGTCGCGGAACGGTATGCGGATCTACGGTCGTTGGAATCCGATAGCGGTGGTCGGGTTCTGTTCGAAGCCACGGTGGGTGGCGCCATGCCGGTCCTATCGACGATCGATGACTTCGGGGCGGCCCACATCGACGCTGCCAGGGGGATTCTCAATGGAACGGCGAACTTCATACTCTCGCGCATGGCTGCGGAGGGGTTGGGGTACGAGCACGTCCTCGCCGAGGCCCAAGACCTCGGTGTGGCCGAGGCAGACCCCACCTTCGACGTGGAGGGCACCGATGCGGCGTTGAAATGCGTTATTCTTGCGAACGTACTCGCGAACGGGGACCGCGAATTCAGACTCGAAGACGCGGAAGTACAGGGGATCAGCGATCTCCCGGGGAGCGCCCTGGAGTTGGCCAAGGACGATGGGCGGACGGTCCGATTGGTCGGCGAAGTGAGTCCCGATGGTGTGCGAGTCGGGCCACGGTTGGTTCCCGAAACCGGTGCCCTTGCTGTGACAGGGACCCGGAATATCGTCCAGTTGGAGACTACCCATGCCGGTCAGCTGAACGTCTCCGGGCGGGGCGCTGGTGGCCCGGAAACTGCCACCGCAGTCCTCGCAGACGTTGACCGCCTCTCAGACTGACAGGTTTCCCGGGTGTTCCGTGTGAGTCGATCCCGTGCGAAAACGCCTGATACCGCCGGTTTCACCCGTGTGCCCTTTCGAAATGGTTTTATGAACATCGGCGCAAATAAACCGATATAGCGCCTCTGCGCGTGAGACATCAATGAGCGAGGACAAACCACACCAGAATCTGGCCATCATTGGCCACGTTGACCACGGGAAGAGCACTCTCGTTGGCCGACTCCTGTACGAGACCGAGAACGTACCGGAGCACGTCATCGAGCAATACAAAGAAGAAGCCGAGGAGAAGGGCAAGGGCGGCTTCGAGTTCGCCTACGTCAT
>CAZKGF010000044.1:0-11568 GCA_964552115.1 uncultured Halobacteriales archaeon | reverse complement strand
CGCTTCGCATCTCGATCCAGTGGCCGAGCAACATGATGTCGATGAGCGTCACCAGCTCCCAGAAGAAGGCCGTCTCCGCCAGGTCGACGACGCTGGCCAGGCTGTAGACGAAGGCGACACTGATCGCCATGGAGATGAGCGTCATCATCCCGGGTGAACGGTCTCGTACCTCGGGGACGGCCATTTTCAGGAAGGGAATCCCTCCGTAGGCAAACACAATCACGGCGAAGACGGGATTGATCCATTCCCCCCCGGGAACTGCCGGAACGGAGAATCCTAACCACTCCTGCAGCGTCGGACTGTACAGGAGGACGGGAATTGAGAGGAGCGTGGAGATGAAAAAGCGCCGCCGGAACAGCTGTTCGTGGCCCTCATGCATGCCGCCATGACTCCCCCCGTGCCCATCGTCGTCTCCTCCGTCCCGCGTTCCCGCATGGTCATGGTGCTCGTGTTGTGTTGTCTCACTCCCACCGTCGGTGCGAGCTTCGGTCCCTTGGGACGCCGGGGCTCCCCGCTGCTCACCTGCTCCGTCGACCGGAGCATCGTCCGCATCGGATTCGGGGTGGTGCTGCGGGGTGTCGTCCTGGGGCTGCTCTCCTCCGTCTGACGACCCATTTGAATCATTGAACTCATCCATGGGCTATTCGCTCCTGAGTTGGAATCGTCAACGTATCGAATACCTGATATCCCGTGTCTCTCCCCGAGTTGCCGTCCGAACGCTGGTGCTGTGCGGGGCTTTCAGCGAAGGCAACCTCGAAGGAAAACGGCGCCGCAATCGTCTCATGAGGGCCGTCGTATCGCGCAGTCATTTGGTCATGTACCTCGCGTCCCCGACGGCCTGGTGGAAGGTGGTACCATCGGTGTCACTGTTGACGCTCGCCAGATCGATCGCCTGATCGATGGTCACGCCGGTTTCACCCCAATACCTCGACGTGTTGCTCCGACCGACGGTTCACAGAAATTAACGGTCATTCCCAAGGTCGTGGTCGTCCTCGACATGTTTTGAGTCATACGGTCTCCATACTTTTGCCGATTTTCCCTTCGAATAATAGAGAATTTATCCTTTCTACTTTTATGTTGAAGCCTATCATTGCGTGAAACTTTAGTTTCACCATCACCCCGTTCCACTATGCGCGACCTCGACGAAACGGATCTTGAGATCCTCCAGCTCCTGCTGTCGGACGCTCGACGACCATACAGTGAGATCGCAGATGTCGTCGGTCTCTCACCCCCGGCCGTCTCGGATCGGGTTGCGAGATTGCAGGAGATCGGGGTCATCAACCGATTCACACTGGACGTCGATCGTTCGCAACTTCAGGGAGGGATACCGGTACTGATCACCCTCGACATCGATTCGGCGAGAACTACTGTGGCACCTGTCAAAGAGCACCTCTTGGATGACGGCGCCGTTGACCATGTCTTTACCACGGCCGAAGCTGACCTCATCATCTTTGCTCGGGTTCCGGACAATGACATTGCGAGTTGGCTAACCGATTCTCTCGATCCAGGCACGTTCGACGACTTTGAGGTCACGCTATTAGCCGGAGCTGACTGGGCACCTGACTTGGGCGGAACCGAATTTGCCCTGACCTGTGCTCAGTGTGGGAATACGGTCGATTCCGAGGGAACGACGGCACGAATCGACGGGGAGCTGTATCAGTTCTGTTGTCCGTCCTGTTCGACCCGATTTCTGGAGAAGTACGACGAACTTCGAGAGCAAGCTGACTGAGTGGTTGGCGGTCTCAGACACGTTCCATTCGAAACGGTCGCCCATCGGTTACTGCATCACCGAGCGTGGTACCTGCGCATGCTCGGACCCGAAGCGGCGGTTCCGCGAACTACCATGTGGCGCTGTTCGTCACCAGTGCCAGCATCGCCCGAATTTTCCCCTGACCACCCGCTGGGAGTGTCTCAGTCAGAGGCACACCCGTTGAGGGCTCCCTCCGCATGACAATCGTCTGGACGTGGCGTCATCCAACTCGGCACGATTTCCGGAGTTCGGACGCGGCGTCCTCCAGATCCGTCCCTCACGGTGCAGGCAGGAGACCAACAAGCCCCGGGTGGGGCTTGTCTCCGGAACGGGGGAGAGGGAGCAGTTGGTTCCGGGGTCGCCTCAAGGTTGACTTCCAGGATCAGTGGGGAATCCATCCGACGGACTGGAAGTCACCGGTAGTTCCTCGGCGTTGACCAAGTTCGTTGAGCCTGCCATGCCATGGTGGTTTTACCCGGCCTGCATACTCGGTCCATTTCCGTTCGCCATGGCGGTCACATACCGGGATTCGAATCAGACGTGAGCTGATGTGGGGGCGTCTGTTGATTCGAACACCTCCTTCGGGAACTGTTAACCGGTGGTGGATCGTGGTCCCACCCGTGCCACGCGACCTCGTCGCTGCAGCACACGAAAACCTGCACAGGGCCTGTTGCAGATTGGCCCAAGAAACGTCAACCGGTGCAGTGCGCCAGTTTGGACCCCTCACGGCCGCCTGTGCGGGGGTGTCAACCCCAATTTTCAATCAACTCCTCGTCTTCGAGGCGCCGCCGATGAATGCGCTTTCGACGGCCGTTGCCTGGATGCGCGATCGTGAGGTGCCGTTTTGGGTGACCGTGGCCGACCCCGTGCTCGAGGGGGTGCAAGATCACCTCGCCACCCTCGACCTCGTGTCTGCGGGCGAACAACCAGGCATGGTGATGTCCGATCTTGAGGCGATCCCCTCGACCGACACTACCGTCGAAATCACGGAGGTCACCACCCAGAACGAACGCGCCGAGTTCAGCACGGTCACGGGGTCGGCCTTTGGATGGCCGCCGGCGGTCGTCGAGCAGGTGGACCGGGCCGCCTTCGAGGCGGACGGCATGCGCCTGTTCCTCGGTCATGTGGACGGACAGCCCGCGGCCAGCGGCCTGTTGATCCGAAGTGGAGACGTGGCTGGCGTGTATTCCATTGGCGTGCTTGAGGACTTTCGTCGCCGGGGCCTCGGGAACGCCATGACGCAGACGGTGCTTCGTGCCGGCCGTGAGGCTGGCTGTCAGGTCGGCGTGTTGCAATCGTCCGAGATGGGACATCCACTCTATGACCGGATGGGTTTTGAGACGGTTGTCACCTACCACCACTTCGAACCGGCCGAGTAGCGGGTGCGTTATGGGTACGCTCGCGACCCATCCCGATCCCACCCACCTCGATATCGGGAATATTCCGTAACCTGACTCAATGCGCCGTCGAGTCTGGGGGGACAGGTTGTACTGAGGTCATCGCGATCGCCTCATTGACCGACGGTGGATGAACGCATTTGCGGCATTCATCCTCCCAGACAGCCACTTGTCGACGCCTGAATCGATCGGAAGCGTTCGTTATGGGTCTCAACCGAACCATCGATTCGACACCCTCTCCACGAGATTGTGGCGTTTGCGGATACCTCGGTGCGGTACCGGACGGAACGGACTCGCCGCACCGATGCGCGGCGCGATACAAACTCCGCCAAGGTGTAAAAACATTTAATGTTCTCCATGCGGTACCGACTGTATACGATGAGGTGCAACGCCCTGTCCTGCGGGCGTGTTCACACCATTATTGCCCCGTAATGGGGCAGTAGCAACATCACCTTCTCTCGCGGCCGAAATCCGACAACAGCGCCGTTGCCCGATCCCCGGCCACGTTCACCCATCTCGGAGGAACGCCGTGTGCAAGGTCACGCCTCGACAGCATGACGCAGAAGCTACGCGTATAACCAGAAACAGACTCGACAGTATACATGTCATCAACACTATCGGAACATTACGACCCGGAACGGGTGGAACAGCACGTCAAACGCTACTGGAGTGATGTAGACGCCTACGAGCGATCGAAGGAAGCGAACGCTGACGGCGAGCCGTTTTTCTTCGTCGACGGCCCGCCAAACACGAGCGGCCGGATGCACTGTGGCACCGCATGGGGGAAGGTACTCAAAGACGCCTTCCTCCGGTACTATCGGATGCGGGGCCGGGACGTGGTCGCCCGTCCGGGCTATGACACACACGGCCTCCCCGTTGAGCGGCGTGTGGAGGCCGAACTGGGCGTCGAATCGAAGCAGGACATCGAGGAGTACGGCGTCGAACAGTTCGTCGCCGACTGCCGAGCCTTCGTTGGGGACAACCGCGCGTCGATGGACGATGAGTTTGCCGACCTCGGTGTCTGGATGGACTGGGATGACCCCTACCAGACCATGGACACGGAGTACATGGAGGTGGTGTGGACGGCCTTCGCGGAGCTCTATGAGCGTGGCTTGCTCGACCGCGAGCAACGCATCGTCAACACCTGCCCGAACTGTGAGACATCGGTGGCTGAGACGCGACTGAACTACGAGACCCGGGAGGCCACCGCGGCCTACGTGGGGTTCCCCCTCGAGGACCACGACGGCTGGCTGGTTACGTGGACGACGACCCCGTGGACCGTGACGGCCAACCAGTTCGTCGCCGTCGACGAAGCCGCCACCTACCTCGCCGTCGAGACGCCCTCCCGGCGGCTCTACGTCGCCGAGGAGTGCGTTGACGATGTCATGCAGGCCCTCGGAGTTGCGGACTGGACCGTCCGTGACCGACTCCCTGGCGCGGCGTTGGACGGGTGGACCTATCGGAATCCGTTGGCCGACTGCCTCCCCGCGGACGCGCCATCGCAACACGGCGTCGTTGCACCCGCCGAGTACGTCGAACGCGATCGAACGGGCCTCGTTCACTCCGCGCCGGGGTTCGGCGAGGTGGACTTCGAACGTGGTCGCGAGCTCGGATTATCTGCGTATGCCCCACTGAACGAGTCGGGTAGGTTCGTGGACGCCGGCGAATTCGAGGGGCTACCCCTCGACGAGCTTCGAGATGTCGTTCTCTCCGCCCTTGACGCCAACGACGCGCTTCTCGCCCACCACGACCACGAACACGACTATCCTCGATGTCCGCGCTGTGACACGGCTGTACTCTACCGGGCGGCCGACCAGTGGGTTGTACAGGTGTCCACGTTCAAATCCGACCTACTCGACGCCGTCGACGACACGACGTGGTACCCTGAGGAGGCCCGCGACAATCGATTCAGATCGATGGTCGAGGAAGCACCTGATTGGAACGTCTCCCGCCAGCGCTACTGGGGTACGCCGGTTCCCGTCTGGAGTTGTGAGGACTGCGGCCACGAGGTGGTTGTCGGCGATGCCGAGGAGCTCGTTGAACTGACCGATCTGAATGAGCGACCCGAGGACCTCCACCGACCCGCTGTGGATCCGCTCTCGGTCGAATGTCCTCACTGCGGTGGTGACGCCAGTCGCGACCCTGACGTCCTCGACGTATGGTTCGACTCGTCGGTCGCCTCGTGGGCCACGGAACGAGTCCACCCGCCAGACCTGCCTGCGCACTGGCCTGCCGACCTCCTCGTCGAGGGGCACGACCAGACCCGAGGTTGGTTCCTGATGCAACTGTACATGGGGGTGGTCCTCGGTGACCAAGCACCGTACGAGGAAGTGTTGATGCACGGGTTCGCCACCCTTGACGGGCGGGCAATGTCGAAGTCGACGGGCCACGTCCTTCGCCCGCCTGAGGTCGTTGCGGAACACGGTCGTGATGCGCTCCGCGGTCATCTGCTCTTGCACAATCCCACACGCGATGTGAACCTCGACAGCGAGCTATCAGGCGTCGAAACGGTGGCGGACAATCTCGATGTAATCTGGAACGTCTATCGGTTCGGTCTCTTGTACATGTCGATGGATGACCATGCCCCAGTCATGCCGCTCGAGACGGAGCCCGAGGACCGGGCGGTACTCGACGACTGGGTCCTCTCGCGGCTCCAGGCGACCGTCGAGACGGTCCACGAAGAGATGGCGAATCGACGGACTGACCGGGCGTTCACGGCGGTGGTGGACTTCTTAGTTGAGGACGTCTCCCGGACCTATGTGCCCGGCGTTCGCGACCGGGTTTGGGGTGGCTCGGAGGCGGCGTACGACGCGCTCGGAACTGTCCTCCAGGCGGGAACGCGTCTCCTCGCACCCTTCACCCCGTTTCTCGCCGAGACTCTCTATCAAGAACTCGACGGCGACGCCACGACGGTTCATGCGACATTCTTCCCGACGGCTGACGATTCGCTCAGGGACCGGACGCTCGAAGCACAGATCAACCGCGTTGGTGAGCTTGAAGAGACGACGGCGACCGCCCGACAGCGGGCCGGACGAAAGCACCGATGGCCGGTCGTCGAGGTCGTCGTCGAGACCACTGATGAGACACTCACCGAGGCAGTGCGAACCCACCGTGACATCCTCAAACACCGGCTTAATGCCAAGAATGTCCTCCTCACGAGGCAGTACGACCGGACGGTCACGAGGCCCGTGCCACGGATGGACGAACTCGGGCCAGCCTTCGGGCAGGCTGCGCCGGACGTTGCTGAAGCCATTCGAGAGCAGCGGGTCACGGAGTTTCCGGCCACGGTCACGGTCGATGGCACGACGCGGACCGTCACCGGGGACATGGTTACTGTCAACAAGGAAGCACCCTCGAGCGTCGAGGCGGTTGCGTTTGAGCACGGAACCGTCTACGTCGATACCTCGCTCACCACGAGCGTAAAGCGAGAGGGCGTCGTTCGGGACCTGCTCCGGCGCGCTCAAGACCTGCGCGCCGACCTCGACGTCGAGATGGAGGAACCGGTCGTCCTCGGCGTTGAGTCGGACACGACGTTCGTCCGGGAAGCCATCGAGGCGTTCCGGGACGAACTGGCTGCGGAGGTTCGTGCGGACCGTGTCCAGTTCACCGTCGATGAGATGGATGCGACGACCGAGTGGGCTGTGGATGAGGCCACGGTGTCGGTTGGTGTTCGTCGTCTTCGTGAGGCGAAACCACCCTGAGACACGCAGTGGACATTCGTCTTGTTCGATTTCGGTGTTGCTTGGTGGCTACCGGTGTGGTCGATTGTCCTCGGTGATCATCGGTCCGGTCTTCGGTGTGCCTCGTTCCGAACAGTGGACGACACGCTCACGACCCGTCGAGCACCTTGTACGTCGCGGATACCGCTCTATCGAATCCGGTTCCGTTCCCTGTAGACGCCCGACGATGAATGACCGGAGACCCTCCGGGCAATCCATCATGCCTCGGGATTGATGGTCGAACGCCACCAACGGTGCTCCATGCAGGGACTTGACGCCAAAACGGCTCTCGTCACGGGTGCTGCGGAGGGCATCGGTAACGCGACGGCCAAACGACTGGCCGCTGAGGGGGCGAACGTCATTGTCGCCGATATTGACGACGAAGACGGTGCCGCCACGGTGGCAGATATCGAGGCGGACGGCGGCGAGGCCGACTTCGTCCACACCGACGTCACCGATCCCGACCAGGTCGAGGCGATGGTCGAGACGGCGATCGATCGGTACGGCGGCCTCGACGTCGCCGTCAACAACGCGGGTATCATCACGCCGATGACCACGATCGACGAGATTGATCCGCAGCAGTGGGCGCGCGTCATGGCGATCAATCTTGAGGGCGTCTGGAACTGTCTCCGGTACGAACTTCCCGTCATGGAGGAGACCGGCGCCGGCGCCGTGGTCAACGTCACCTCCGTCGCCGGCCTCGTCGGCATGCCCTCGCTCGGGGGGTACTCAGCGAGCAAGCACGGCGTCGTCGGGTTGACGCGCACGGCCGCCCTCGAGTTCGCCCCGCAGGGGGTCCGGGTGAACGCGGTCGCCCCCGGGCCGACCAGAACGGGCATCTCCGCGGAGGACGGCGACCGCGGGGAGTGGCTCATGTCGGTCCTTCCGGATCACGCCGCTGCGGGGGCGGGCCTCTCTGGCCGGTTGCTGAACTGGCTCTCGGGCGGCCAGATCGACCGCCTCGCCCGCACACCGATGGAGCGCCTTGCCGACCCCGAGGAGATTGCGAGTACGATCGCCTTCCTGTCCTCCGAGGAGGCGTCGTTCGTCACCGGCCAGGTGCTCGCTGCCGACGGTGGACAGACGGCGGATTGAGCGACTCCTCACCCTGTTGCGAGCAGGTCTTGCGGGTCAGTTGGGATGGGTCGGTCGTAACCGGTCGAGAAGCCGGTATTGTCTCGCGATCCAAGGTCTCCGAGATGGATGACCCCTAGCGAAGCATCAATCGGACCTGTGTCGGCAAATTTCACGTGCCCATTGGTCCGTCATCATCGCCGATTCAGCGTCGATCTCCCTTGGGACTCTGACCAACATGAGGCATGCTCCGAGTGACTGGTTGCCACCAAATCACCTTCGCAGGAAGGTCAAGAGACGACGTTCGAACGGTCCCGGCGAGCGGGACGGAACGACTACTATATCCCCACGCAGAGCCGATCTACACCATGGTTTCAAAGATCACCATTTTCGAACCGCACTTTCACGATGCCCAGTTCGGCCCGACCGTTCACCAGATTGATGCCGAGGATCCCGAGGCGGTAGCCACCGGCGAACAGGCGGATGAGGAGTCGACGGGCCGATCGCGCCTCGCACCGGCATTGGTGCTCGCGATCGTCGCCGTCGCCGGGATCGCCATTGCCCGCCGGCTTCGCGGAGGTGAAGCAGAGTTTGACGCCGAGGCCGCGACAGAGATCGAGGTCGAGGTCTGATGCGACTGCGCCGGGCACGTCGACAGCGCGAGCCAGCCGACGACGAGACCCCCGACGAACACGAAGCGAGGTCGAAATCCACTGGCGTGATGGTTTTGCAAGGCTCCGCCGTGTTTCTCGTCATGTTCGTTGCCTTGTGGATGGTCCTCCGTCGATCAAGTGCTGACGACTGACGACGAGCATTGCCGCGTGACGCCTGCATCTTCGGTGCGTCACTGGCCACAACGGTCGACGATTCGATGGTAGCTCAGGACGTGACTAACGGAGGATGGTCCGTTCCGCGTCGGAACGAACTATTAGCCCCTTGGATCCGTCGGTACCCGTAACATTCCAATGTATCCACTCCAATCCGGCGCGATTCCCGTGGCTGAGATCGTCTATCCACTCGGCCTCTGGATCGTCATGGCCGTTATCGCCGTGTTCAACGGCGGGGCCAGAGAGGTGTTGGTGATTCCCCGCATTGGCGAGCGCCGGGGTCACCAGCTCAGCACGGCCATCCTTGTCGTCGCAATTCTCGTTCTCTCAGCGGCATACTTCACCACGACCGCAATCGATTACAGTCGAAGTGAACTCCTCCTAATTGGCGTCGGTTGGACCGGTCTCACGGTTGGGTTTGAGTTCCTTGTTGGTCACCTCGAGGGGACACCACCTGAGGAAACGATTGCACAATACGATGTCCGGAACGGTCACGTCTGGATTGCCGTACCGCTGACGTTACTCGTTGCTCCACTCCTGTTCGGGTGGCTGATCATCGGGTGAGGGGATTCATCGGCGTCGGTCGTTGATCGTAGCATCCGCTGATCGTCATTGGAGCGAGCGAAGAGTCTCGTGATGACTCGATGGTTGCGAGATATCCCTGGACCTTCGTCCAATTATCCGTCATTGAGTTGCTGCTGGCAATACAACCCGTCCAACGATCTATTATTGATGATGACATGCTTGGAGGGTTGACATCCATGTTTAATATAGCGATATACGATTTATACTTTGGATTATTGGCATTATTCAAATGGTCAATATCGGCAAAAACCGACGTTTCACCTACCGTAGCGAGTAGATATGCTCTTCGTAGGTTCCTCGGACGAGATCGCCCCAATTGTGAGTATAGGTGTCGATGATGTCCTCGGCGACGTCTCCGCGGAGGTATTTGACGACCCCGCGGTCACCGATGCGACTTCGAAGGTGGGTGGTGAAGAAGTGGCGGAAGTAATGGGGAGTGACGTTTTCACCGGATTCGGCACCCTCAACGTACCAACCAGCCGATTTTGAGTACATTCGGACGATGTGACGGACTTGGTCGACCGTGAGTCGGTCGCCCCACTCGTGTTTTGTGGAGACGAACAGTGGCTCGGCGGCTGAGGTTGTGTCGGGTCGAATCGCTAGCCAGCGGACGATTGCGGCCTCGAGTTCGGCATCGACTGGAATGATGGTGTCGCGTTGGCGCTTATTTGAGGCGTATCTGATCTCGCCATTGTACGATTCGCCTTGGGATGGATCGCTCGACACAAACAGCGATGGGCCCCGGCCAACGAGTTGTCCCCTGGAAAGGACATCAAAGTGGTCCTCGATGTCGAGCGTTTTGAGCTGGAGATCTCGGAGGTCTAGATTGACCGCCTCACCGCCTCTGATGCCCGTTTTCGCCAGTAGCATGATAAGGGCTTGATGTTGAGGATGACGAATCGAGCGAACGAAGTCACGCATTTGCGAAACGGAGATGTCCCGGCGGGCGGGGTCGGTTTCGATGCGTTCACTGGCTTCCTCCATGACGAGCGTCATCGGATTCTCGTGCAGTTGACCGACTTCGATCATATATCGGTAAAAGCGGTTTACGTAGGTGGTATACGAGGCGATGGTACTGTCTGAATATTGGTCTCTGAGGGCGTTCAACCAGGCGAGACAGTCCTCTCGGTCAGCGTTCTCGAAGTGATCGGATGAGATGTCCCGTTCCTCCTCAAGGAACGATTCGAATTGTTTGAGCACCCGGTCGTACGCCTCCAATGTCCGCTCACTGCGGCCGAACTGGTCAAGTTCGTCCAGGAAGACTTGCCGAGGTTCGGTGCTCATCCGTCTGATAGCAGGTATTCGCCAGTGCGACCACTCACCGTCACCCTGTCCATGGATTGGAGTGTTTCATCGAGCTCGATCTCGAGATCACCGATGATCTCGTCACACAACTCTTCGAACGTAGCCGGGCCCTCATCGAGAACGTCGAGAACGGCGCTTTCGAGGTCGTCACCCCGGGGGTTTGTGTCTGATGAACGGTTCCCTTCGACTTCGAAGGGGGCTCGTCCTGACTGGACCATCGTCCGGATGAACTCGCTCAGTGTCATCTCGAGGTCGTCGGCGTGATCGTCCCACAACTGCTTTTGGTCGCGTGGGACGTACGTTTTCACTCCGACCCGCTCGTCTGTGTCACTCTGTCCCATGATATGGGTGATATTGCCCTTGAGACCATAAACCTTCCTACTATTGCGGATAAGATATGTTATCGGGGAATTGAACCCTGCAACATCACTGTTATAATAGATATAAGCAAATTAGGGTCTATATACTTCAATAACTCGGCCTGAAATCAAACATAATATTATAAACTAATATTGAAAGTAATAATTTATAAAACCTAATATATCAAATATATTTATACATATAATAGTAATTGTATATAATGTTCAATCGTGTCTGTTATAGCCAAATCAGTTGTGAACCAGGTTTCAACCATTTAGCTGGAGCGGGGTTCCTTGATTGGTGACTCACTGACGTCTGGCAGTGGTTTCGCGTATCCCTCATTACTCGTGGTGAGCAAGCTCACCCGATTTTGAATGGTTGAATATCGATCCCCTGACCGTGGTTCGGTGAACTCACAATGTATCCGATACACTCATGGATCTCTTTTCGTCGCCTACTCTCGGTCTCTAGTCGATCTTTCCGAGTACACCCTCTTTTTGGGTGATACCGTTCGATTTGGCCCTGTGAAATTTCCATTTCAGCATGTGTCG
>CAZKGF010000043.1:0-11811 GCA_964552115.1 uncultured Halobacteriales archaeon | reverse complement strand
CCAACCTCTTGTCGGTCTCTCCGTCTTGTGCCACGAAATCACTCAATGCCACAGCTATGGATTGAAGGTGGGGGTGTCGCACACAAAATCGTGTCCGTCTCCAACCAATCAGTTGAGCCCGGTATCTTCACTCGTCGAGCAATGGCGGAACTTTCACTCGGCACGGTAGCCTCAGTACAGAAGAATTTTCCTCTTTCAGAACTATTTACAGTAGGAATTGAGAGTACTATTCTCAGCAGTCCTGGTGCTAACCGTAATATCGGTAGTGGGCTGTACTTCGGGACCAACAGGACCAACTGGCGTCAATGCTTGTGAACTTGGAGAAGGAGGGGATGGTCCATCGGCTCAAGGGACAATGGACCAATATGCCAATATTGAGATCGAGTCACATTTTGAGGGTCCAATAGAAATTCAAGTAATACAGCTGTCAACTAACGAAACGACCTTCTCTGCGAGATATACGCAGCGAAACTGTATTTTGGTTCATGATGGGTTCGACGCAAGCGATGAATATCGTGTGCTAATTCGGACTGAGAACTTCATATCATGGAATCAGACAATTTATCGATACGAACACTACAAATTGGTAATGGATCCTGCCGGAATTATCCATGTAACAGGCGTCGGGGAGGCGTAATTCAGTTCTGAAGGCATATATTGATTAATTCACCTTGAGTCATCGAACCGATAGGAAGCGTTCGAGCCTACGGGTCAAAGGGAATCTGTCATTGATGGATATGAGGATCGAGCCCGATGGGTATTGAAACGTATCTGGGGATCTAAACCGATATTTGACCCTTGCGACCCTTTAACAAACCTCAGACTGACAACAAAACATGCGCCGACGAAGCTACCTTGCCGGGGTTACGTCCCTGACAGGGCTCGTCGCCGGCTGCCAGGAGTTATCACTGAGCACTCCCGAGCCGCCGGATGATCTCTGGTCGGTCTCAGTTGGATCGGTGGAAATGGAGGTCGTGGCACTCGATGTCGATATTGTCCGCGGGTTTGCCACTACGGAACAATCACCCGTGATCCGTCTTACATTTCATAATCCACTCTCTGAAATGATAGTTAACTTACACGAAGGGTGTCCGAAGAGCCCTAACGATTTTATTCTCTTTCCAGTTGGAATGGATCCAGAACCTATCCGTCCGGATTGCCGGAAGCCAGATCCTGAGTCATTTATTTGGCCCTGTGAGGCAACAATAGCAAATACATATATCGATCCTGGAAAATACTGGTCAGTTGATTACGAAATTTGGATTGATGACGAGGGTCCTTGCATTCCTGTTGGTAATTATGAAATTCCCGTAAATGGTACCTATCCGGCTTTTATGGGGGGAGTCGGAGGACCTGATTATCCGGATTATGAACAGTCGGATCAATCTGATATCCACGGGAGTTTTGTCCTCAGTATCGAGTCAGAAACAAGGTGAATTAGTTTCCGGAGGCTGGCGTGTTTCCATGGTTTGTGTCGAACGTTAGGGAGGGGCCTACGATATGGTACGCCGCAGTTCCCTTGCCTCGTGGACGATCATCTGGCAGGACCTTTCTTGATTGGGAGCTTCGAGGCCTGCAGGACGTTATCCCAACTCACTTCGCTGTGTTGCTCCCATCAATACCATCAATGCGGATGATCTGGAATCTGCCTGGCACTGGTCAATCCGCTTCTTCGATCAACCCTCGCATCACACCCATGTGGTTGGAACAGTAGTACCGAACGTCGCTCAGCGGGTCTCCTTTTATGGAATCGACGGTTTCCCAAGAATCGGAATCGTAGGTCCAACTGAAGGTGAATCCGGGTTCTGCCGTGAGTTTTGATTCAAATTCAGGCGATCCGATCGGCGCATATCCGGTGATTGGATTGTCGTCAGGTACCGATCCGGAATTCGATATTTCATTCACCCAGCCCTCTGTAACACTGTGTTCGCCACCTTCTCCGGTCCATTCCCACGTGATCGTGGTCCCTGGATCTACTTTGATTGCCGGTGGGCCAAAACCGACATTGCCATTTGGCCCATTTCCCACACCCACTTTCACCACAACATCGTTCTGGCCAGAAAAGTTCTTGATTTCGTCAGGCCCGCCGAAATTATCAACTGGTTCAAGCCATGTTAGGAGGGGAGAAGTAACTGAACCATCCCCTCGTCCCCCTTGTGCATCCCCCGACCCGGAACCCTCCCTGATTTCCCCCGCTTCCCCTGGGGTGAAATCACCGTTGTCGCGTTCTTCCGGTTCATCGGTTGTTGCTGGCGTCGAGGATTGTTGAAGTGCCGCACACCCAGCGAGCGACCCGGCAGTGAGTGCTGTTCCAAGGGTTTGTAGCACCCGCCGACGCGAAGCCGCCGTCCAGTCAGTCACAACCGGGATACATGCTATTGATCCTTGGTAGTTCCGACCATTTAACAGGAATCTGCCTAAAAACATCGTATGCGCCGTCGTCAGTATCTGGCTGGCCTTGCGCCAATCGCCGGACTGACGACAGGCTGTTCTGGGTTACTCAGCGATCCTCCAGAACGCGATCTCTGGTCGTCTCTGTTGGGCCGATTGATATGGCTCCTTTAGAATTCGAACTCGATTTTGAGCGCAGCACTGCGACAACCGAGCAGACAGCGGTTGTGGATCGAACTTTTCGGAATCCAATGAATCACCAGATCAATTTGGGGGTATTGAGACGATGTGCGGAGATCAATTGGAACGAACCCGGCGCACCCGGATTGATACTCTTCCCGGTATCAAATGAGCAGTTTAATCCAAAACCCGTGAGGCGAGGCTGCTGGAAAGCAGACCACGAAACGTACAATTGGCCGTGTGAGACTGTTTCTGAAACGTTTCCTCTCGAATCAGGAGACTCATATTCAGTCCGCAAGGAACTGTGGATCAACGAAGAGACAGAATGCATCCCCGAAGGTTCCTGGGATTGCGAGGTGGAGTGGCTGATCCCCGGGGAGGAGGAAAGTGAACCGAATGACAATGAAGGAACGTATGTCCTAAATATCGAACGGGAAGGTACTGGAACAGTAGAGTCTGCATGATATGTTTCGGAGTTGTTTGAACCATCCTAATTGTGAGTAACTGCCACGGTAGGTTAGATCTCCTGCCAGGGATAGTCTGTTGAATTTGGAGGAACCGAACCGACGGGCCAATTGCGTCACTGACAAGGCCAAACTGAAGGTTCAACTGCGAAGTGGTTCGTGGCCTTGGCAGTAGTCAGCCGATTGCTTTTTCGATATTTTTTCGAAAAACATTGGACTGTATGGCGATTTAATGCGCGGGACCGGATTTGAACCGGCGGACCCCTACGGGACAGCGTCCTAAGCGCTGCGCCGTTTCCTGGCTTGGCTACCCGCGCTCGTGTCTCTGTTTTTGGGAGCCAGCAATCAATCTGACGACCGCGCGGAGGCAAACGATTTTGTCCATTGCGATCGAATGAACGTCCGTGTACCGGGCCAGTGACGAGGTCGAACACCAGCAATACCTCGACGAACTCGACACAGCGGCTGACCGGCTTGACCTCGGAACCACAGCACGGTCGCGGGCAGCCGACCTGTTTTTGACGACTGTCCCGGAGGCCGAACGGTCGAAACGCGCGACACTTGCGACGGCGCTGTACGCCGGAGCGTTGCTCGCCGGCGAAGAACGCACCCAGGGAGAGGTTGCACGCGCAACGGAAGTCTCACGGTTGACCATCCAACAGCGCTGGAAGGATCTCATCGATCGCGTCGGCCTCGACGCACCTGACTGGTAGACCTAGGTTTGTTCGGGTTCGCGCTGAGCACGCCCCTCACGTTCGGGAGTTAGATTGCCGTGTTCGTCGATTTCTCCACGGACGATACGCGTCGAAGAAATGATGTCCCCATCCTCCGCATAAACGTGATCGACCACCTCGATGTCGAGGGGGTCACGACCATTTTCTCTGCGAATTTCGTTGATCCGTTTGCCGCCAGTCTTCGTCTCTGGTGACACGATGAGGACGTCGAACTGCGATTCCGTCGCGATGCCCGTTGGATCCTGTAATTCCCGGATTTCGAACGAACGGTCGTATTTATCAGCGTAGTGTTGGAGTTCGGCTTCGAGGTCGGCTCGTCGCTGATCGTAGGACCGAATGTGTCGATCCTGCCGGCGGGTACGCGGTGCGAGGTCGTCGGAGGTCAATCCGACAGTCACGTCACCGAGTTCGAACGCGCGGTCGAACAGGGCCCGGTGCCCGTCGTGGACCGGGTCGAACGTCCCACCAAGCGCGACCTTCATAGCCTGGCCCACGACGTGTCGTGGTTTAGTGGCTTCGGAACGCACACGAGGCAGGCCGAGGCAGTCACTCGGTGGATTCGTCGTCGCGTTCCTCAGTCACCGTAATCGTGACGGGTTCGGCAGCGGGTCCGTCGTCCGTGCCCAAATACCGATCCAGATTGCAGACGCGATTGAGTTCGGTTTGGACGTCATCGACCACCGCTCCGACCAGGTCACTTGGTGGCATGGCACTGTACTCGTAGGGGTTGTTCCCGACGCCGTCGCTTTCGCGTTTCCGTCGGTGCACGGTCCCCTCCTCGTGTAAAGAGGCGAGCGCCTGGCGAACCGTACTCGGATACAGGCCGGTCCCGTCTGCGACTTCGTTGCTGGTGCTCCAGGGCCGTTGGCGTAAGTGAACGTAGATTCGGGCTCGGGTCTCCGTGTCGAGGACCCACGAAAGGAGATCGATAAGACTCCGATCGAACTGTTCGACGGCGTCGTCCGCACGCCGTTCGAGCCGACTTCGGCCATCATCGGTCTCCTCGGTCCCGGGTCCGTCCCCGTTGGTACACCCCTCTGGCGATGAATCGTCGGCAGACATGCGTCAGTTCTCAGGGGTGCAAAGACAGTTGCGGGTTTAAATCCTTGGCTGGCGTCGTCTCAGTCCTCTTCGAGGAGGAGTGATCGACAGAGGGCGTCCGGACCGCCGGCCTGGTAAATCGCCCGCTGGCGTGACGCCCCACTGTCCCGATCGACGAGCGTCCGAAGCCCGGGGACGTCGAGCCGGTCGGCCTCTCTGGCAGCGAGTTCTGGCACCGGAACGGTCGACTCGAAGTCCCGATCGAACAAGGCGGCGTCGTGACCGTATCGCAACGCCCGCCACTTGTTCTCGTCCAATAACTCTCGTCGCCAGTCGTTGCCTGGTGCGCCGTCGGCGTAGCGGTCACACAGTTCCTGTACCGCCGCGTACACGTACCGCACGAGCGTCATGGCCACGTCCGCGTCGGCTTGGGCATCCGGGACGCGAATTTCGACGGTTCCATGCCCGGAGTGCGGACGGACGTCGAACCAGAGTTCCCCTCTGTCATCGATGGCGTCGTGGTCGATCATGGCCGTCTCGAAGGCCTCGAAGTCGGCGTAGGACTCGAAGGCTGTCGGCATCCCGGTGTTGGGCAGCGCCTCGAAAATCGTCGCCCGTGCCGAGGCGAGGCCCGTATCGAAACCACACCAAAACGGCGAGTTCACGGATACCGCCAGGACGAGGGCGAGTGACCACCGCAACTCGTTTGCGACCCACACGGCTTTGTCGGCGTCGTCAATTCCAACGTGGATGTGGAGCCCCGCGGTGATATTCCGGTGTTGTGGATACTGAATCCGGTCGAGTTGACTGCGGTACCGAGGTTTTTCGGCGTGTTCAAGTTCCCTCCAATCGGCCGTTGGATGCAAGCCAGCCGCGGCAATCTCGTACCCGTGTTCCCGCGCGTGACTGCACAACGCCGCTCTCACCTCCCGCATCGTTGCACCCGCCGCCCCGAGGTCCTCGATCAAGGGTGTCTGGGTCTCGATGACGAACTTGAACAGCTCGTGGTCGAGTCGGCCCTCGAGAATTGCCGGCGGCTCGGTTTCGTACACGAGTTCGTCCGTTCCAGCTACCGGACGCCCCGCCTCGTCGACAATGTAAAACTCCTCTTCGATCCCCAGCGTGCCCAGTCTCGTAAAACTCTCGGGGCCCCGCGCCATTCCGGCGCAGGTTCAGGCCGGCCCGGCTAAAGCGTTCCCATTGCCTCGGCCGGTCGGGCAACGACGGCGAGATGGTCGGCGTGTGTCGGCTCGAGCCGGGTTGATTCGAGAACATCGTATTCGGATTCGAGTGTTTGGGTGACCGAGTCGAAGACTGTCTCAGGCGCCTCTGTGACGTCTTCGCTCCGTGCTTTGATCGAGAGGAGGAGCCGGCCATCCTGGCCGAGGAATCGGCGGTTCGCGAGGGCGACCCCGGCTTGGTCGCTGGTCGCGACGTCTTGGATGAGCACATCGACCGGTTCGACGATGTGGGCGTATGTCTCCGGAGCGCGGGCATCTTTCAGGAGTGGGAACAGCCTGTCGCGGTCGGCGGCGACATCGAGGAGCTCCCGCATCGGCCGCGGGGCAAACTCCACTGCATACGTCGGCCCACACACGTCGGCGACGTGACTCACGGTCGTCCCCGCCGCCGCGCCTAGGTACAAGACTGTCGCGTCCGGCTGAAGGCCCGTATCCATCCCTCGATCGATCATGGCCGCGACTTTCGAGCGGACCGGATCCCAGGAACGCCACCCATCAGCGGTGGCTTCGTCGCCGACCTGCGGGCCACGCGTCGCGAGAGTCCGCTCGTTATCGATCCTCCGTCGTTCGACGCCCGTCGGGAGGCTCACGCGTCTCCTCCGGTTCGTATCTGCTGGATGCGATCGGCAAGCTCCGTCGCCAACTTCGGCCGTCGATCCCCGCTGTAATGGTCGATTCTAGCTGCAATCGAGAGCTTGCCGGCCAAGGCCCGTGCTGCGGCGCCACGGCGTTCGGGCGCGGTTTCACGCACCGCTTCGTGAGTGAATATCACGCCGTGTTTGGGTGATGGGGCACTCCCCTGGAGGTGAGCAAACAGGGCGTCCTCTGCACCGAGAACCTGGACTGTGCCGCTGGGTTGTTTTGCGAGGGTTTCGAGCCCGCCGGCACGTTCGATCAGCCGCGCAGCCAATACCGAACCGGCCAGGGAGGAGAGGTTGGGCGCGATTTGGGGAGCAGTCTGCTCGACGTGCTCCCGCAACGACGCTGCCTCGTCGGCCAGGTCGACCGCCCGCGAGGCAAGCCCGACGACCCGCCGCTCGGTCGCGGTTTCTGGGTCACGTTCGGCGACTGACCGGGCGTAGGATACCCCTGTGCCGCCGTTGGCGTCCAGGCTTCCGGCCCACTCCGCTACCCGCTCGGCCAGTTCGTTCGATTGCCGGTCACAATCGTCCATCGCCCGGACGGCGTGAATCAATTGTTGGTCGTCGGCCTGTTCGCGCTCGCTGCTTGCCGTCTGACTTGCCGCTACCGTGGCGTCGTGAAGGCGGTCGTAATACTCGGCCTCGGTCTCGGCAAACCCACGTTCGACGGCGACTGCGGGCCACTGGGCTGGGTCGCTTGCCTGGCCCTCACGAATTGCCGTCACGGCACCCTCGACGTCATCCGGGTCGAGACCGGCGAACCAGGCGGCCTCGGCGGTGTCTCCGTCGCTCATGTTCGGCCGTACAGGCCCGGCCTGTAAAGGCGTTCCCGACGGGCCATCGGACAGACGGGGATCGGGCCGAGCCGGGGAGAGAAGTTTTCCCAGCTGGCACACAATACCAGCCATGGCATCCACTGGCTCCGTCCCGTCCTGGTTCGAGGCCGAACAGGCCTTCGAGGACGAGGTTACGCAGGCCGACGGCACGATTCCGGAGTTGTTCGAATCCAGTGCGGATCGACATCCCCAGGCGTCAGCACAACTGTACAAGGGAGGGATCTACGATCGCTCGCTGGTGGTGGATGACGTCGTTCCGCCAGCGCCACGGGGCGAGTTCGACTCCTTGACCTACGGGGAGATGCGGGACGTGGTCCGAACACTCGCCGCCGGTTTTCGTTCGTTGGGTGTGGGCCCGGATGATCGCGTCGGGATTTTCGCGAACACGCGGATGGAGTGGGCACACGCTGACTTCGCCCTCCTGGCAGCCGGTGGTGTGGTCACCACCGTCTACACCGAATCGTCACCCACACAGGTCAGATATCTTCTCTCCGATTCAGCGGCGATGGGACTGGTCGTCGAAAACGAGTCGCTCCTCGAGCGGGTTCTCGAAGTCGAAGAACACCTCGATTTGGCCTTTATCGTCCTCCTCGACGAACCGGAAACTACCCGCCACCGAGACGACATCCACTCGTTGGGCGATGTATACGAACGCGGACAGGACGCGTTCGATCTCGAAACCTACCAAGGCTGGCTCGACGAGCGCGACCCGGACGACTTGGCCAGCCTCATCTATACCTCTGGAACGACCGGGCAACCCAAAGGGGTTCGCCTGTCCCATCGAAACTTCCAGGCAAACATCGTCCAGACGTACTGTCGGATGGGTCCCCGGCCCGACAAGGACCCAGATTCGCCGGTGATCGAACCGGGGTCGGTTTCGATTTCGTTCCTCCCCCTCGCGCACGTATTCGAACGTCTCGCCGGCCATTTTCTGATGTTCGCTGCGGGGGCCAGCGTCGGCTACGCGGAACACCCGGACACGCTTGCCGAAGATTTCCGGAAGATTCGGCCGACCAGTGGTGCGAGCGTCCCCAGAGTGTACGAGCGCCTTTTCGCCCGAATCCGAGACCAGGCGGCCGAGTCTGCGGTCAAAGAACGAATCTTCGAATGGTCACTCGGCGTCGCGCGACAGTGGACCAGAACCGAGTCACCCGGCCCCCTCCTGCGGATCAAACACGCCATTGCCGATCGTCTGGTCTACAGCACGGTCGCCGAGGGTCTCGGTGGCCGGCTCGAATTCATGGTGTCGGGCGGGGGCAGCCTGAGCAAAGATCTCGCCGAAGTATTCAACGGCATGGGAATCACCGTCGTCGAGGGCTACGGTCTCACTGAAACTTCTCCCGTCATCAGCGTCAATCCACCAGAGGATATTCGGCCAGGAACGATGGGCTATCCGGTGATCGACCAGGAAATCAGGTTGGACGAATCCCAAACTGCTCCCGCACAGTTCGAAGACGCCGACGGAACGATCGGCGAACTGCAAGTCGACGGGCCCCACGTCACCGATGGATACTGGAACAATCCCGACGAGACGGCCGCTGCGTTTACTGACGACGGCTTCTTCCGGACCGGTGATCTCGTCGAACAGACTGACGACGGCTATCTCATCTTCCGCGAGCGGCTCAAGGAAATCATGGTATTGAGCACCGGAAAAAACGTGGCTCCGGGCCCAATCGAGGATCGGTTTTCGACGAACGAGCGGGTCGACCAGATCATGTTGCTGGGTGACGAGCGGCCGTACGTGGCCGCATTGATCGTGCCGAATTTCGAACAGCTAACCCAGTGGGCAGAGGCCAACGGCATTGACCTCCCGGCCGACGACGAGGAGCGCTGTCGGGACGAGCGCGTCAGACAGTGGATTCAGGAAGCCGTCGACGAGGTGAACGAAACGCTCGAGCGGGTCGAGACGGTCAAACAGTTCGAGTTAGTGTCGCGGGAGTGGACGGCAGAAAACGACCTACTCACACCGTCTATGAAGAAAAAGCGGCGAAACATCACGGAGGAATTTGCGGAGAAAGTCGAGGCGCTCTACGACCGACCAGATCCGGACGAGCCGACCGAGTCATCTTCACAAGCCGATCGGTGATGCGAGACGTTTAAGACCGACTGGCGTGCTCGGCCGGTGTGGAGTTCGTCTCTGATCGCGTTCGGAATCCGCTCGGGCTTTCACCCCCGTGTGAGCGGTTCGTGGCTGGCTACGGCGACCTCACTGCAGCGTTTCACGTTATCGGGGATCATCCCGGTCGCCACGGCGGCATCGACACCGGGGTACCGTTCACCGGCCAGCCCTGGTCCGACCGCTTTTTCGAGTGTCTTGCCGATGGAGGGTTACTCGCCTCGGATCCCCACGACGGCGACCAGCCCAACCTCGTGAACACATTCCTTTCGTATCTCCACGGGTGTGTCACCCCGACGGACGAGCCGTCGGAAGAAGCGTATTCGAAAATGGAGGCGTATTTCGACGCCGAGGTCAGGGCGATCACCGCGGACGTGCTCGTCCCGGTCGGCCGCCGGCCGACAGCGCACGTCCTGCACACGTATACCGCACGGTCGCCCGATCTCGCCGACGACATGTCGGCTCTTCATGGTCGTGAACTCAGCGGCGCAGGCTGGTTGGTCGTCCCGTGTCGCGAGCCCGACGAGTGGACCAGTCCTGACGAAGCCAGGTTGGCCGAGACACTCCGTGAATTGCGAACGCGTGGCTTCCAACAGCGAGCGGATCTGGGTCGGTTCCTCCCTGGAGATGATCCATATTTCGTCCGGTAGCCCCGCTCAGGAGACAGCTACACGGATGGTCCGGGTCCGGGGGCCGTCGCACTCGACCAAGAGGATTGCTTGCCAGGTACCCAGTTGCAATTCGCCATCGACGACGGGGAGCGTTTCGGAAGCGCCGACTAGCAGTGCCCGAATGTGAGCGTCGGCGTTATCGTCGATGTCGTCGTGCACCCAGCCAGTGTCTGCAATGAGGTTGTCTAAGGCGGTGACGAAGTCACGGTGGAGGCGGGATTCGGCTTCGTTGACTGTCACGCCGGCGGTCGTATGGGCACTCACAACAGTCACCGTTCCGGTCACGTCCTCGGGAATCGCGTCTCGTACTCGGTCCGTCACGTCGCACACGTCCAATCGACTCTCGGTCGAGACGGTTACCTGCTTGACCATAGCGGACCTCAGGCCGTCCTGCCAATGAGCGTTCGTCCGGCCGATCAGTGGCGTGGGCTGGCGTCGACCCGATGGTATTTTGAATAACCCTTCAGAGATTGGCCTACCGCATGGCTTGGACCCCGACCATTGTGACGGTCATTGGCCTTCTGGCCGGCGCCATTTGTGCGGCGGTTGCGGCGTTTGCTTGGCGGTATCGCTCGGATCGGGGGGCTCGCACGTTTCTCGCGCTCATGGTCGCACTGGGCGGTTGGTCGGTGGTATACGCCGTCCAACTCGGGTTTCCCTCACTGTCAGCGCAATTAGTCTGGCAGCGGATCGGTCTCGCAATCGGGGGCACAATACCGACGCTTTGGCTGTTGTTTACGGTCAACTACGCCGGATTCGACGAGTTACTGAGTGGCCGAGCACAGCGGATCCTGTTGATCGAGCCGGTGGCATTTGGGGTACTCACCCTCTCCAATCCCTACCACGGTTTGGTTTGGTCGGACGGGACGCTCACTTCGACGGGAGTGGGGCCGGTTGCGTCGGTGGGCCTGGAACTCGGTTATTATATCCACATTAGTTACGGCTACCTGCTCATCGTTGGCGGTCTGGGTCTGTTAGTCCTCATCTTTCAGCGAACGTCTCCCGTCTATCAACGCCAGAGTATTTTCCTCATCTTCGGGGCACTTCCCCCATTTTTCGCCAATATTGCGTTCTCTCTCCGATTGTCCTGGGGCCCACTCCCGAGTCTCGACCTCACGCCATTTGCATTCGCAATCACCGGGGTCATTCTCGGATTGGCGTTATTCGAATTCGATCTGCTAGATCGGGCGCCTATCGCTCGCCGGCAAGTCCTCGACCAGATGGGTGACGGCCTGGTTGTCCTCGATGCAGATGGGAAAGTTGTCGATTCAAACGAGATTGCACGCCAGGTGCTGGACCCACCGCCGACGGTGGGGCGGTCGATCCGCGATGTCGGGACCCACGACGCCGAGACCGTCGATGGGGCGCTGGAGGCGCTGGACGGATCCACGATTCGTGCACGAGTGTCCGAACGAGGGCGGGCGTACGACGTGGAGTGGTCGCCGCTGACCGACCATTATGGTGAGGAAATCGGGTCCGTGATAGCTCTTCGCGAC
>CAZKGF010000042.1:0-11906 GCA_964552115.1 uncultured Halobacteriales archaeon | reverse complement strand
CGGTCTGCATATTGGCGAATCGGTTCCCAATGACGTGCGTTGCCCGGCCCTCGACCAACGGTTCCAGGAGTCGGTCTGCTTCGGCCGGGCGATACGTACCGTCACCGTCCAACATCAATACATACGGACGTTCGATGTGGCGATCGATCGCTTCTCGAACCGCCTGGCCCTTGCCCGAGCCCGACTGCGTGACGACATCGGCGCCTGCCTCACGGGCGATCTGTCGGGTATCGTCGGACGATCCACCGTCCATGACCAAGACCCGATCGTAGCCTTGCTCCCGAAATTCGGTGACGACCTCGTTGATCGTGGCGGCCTCGTTGTAGGTCGGGATTAGGATACAGACCACCGTTGGATCGGCCATCGATCTGCGTTTCGAGGGGGGAGGGGAAAACCTTGGGTGATCCACGGGGCTCCCCGTGGAAGAACGCAACCAGTTTCAGCACAGACTCCCTGTGTGTAGCCAGTGACTGAGTCGTCCGAACGCACCGTCGATGTCCCGGATGCTGACGAACAGGGGAGTTTTTTCGACGCGCTCGAGACGATCGGCCGTCCGCTCGTCTCGGCGAGGCGGTACGGGCAAGCACGCGACCTCGATCAGGATGCGGCCACAGACGAACTCGAACGGCTGGTGGACGCGGGCGTTGCACAGCGCCTCGATGTGAGCAATGATCCGGTTATCTGGTATCCGACCGAGTGGGGCCGGCTGACTGACCGCGAACGCGTGGTGGTATTTCCTGACCGGCGACAACTCGTCGTCGACCATCCAACACAGTTCACGCTGGCCCAACTCACCCAATTCGCCCACCTCGTCACGGCTACCGGAGACGATTCGTACCTCTACGAAATACGACGTGAGGACATCTGGGGTGCACCCCACGACACATTCGAGGCAGTGCGGGGGACGGTCCGATCGGTACTCGGAGAGCCAAACGAGCCACTCGAGTCATGGATGGCCGAGCAGTGGGATCGCGCAAACCAGTTCACGCTCCGGACACACGACGATGGGTATGTCGTCTTGGAGGCGGAGACGGATGCGCTGATGGGCAATGTCGCTCGCGAGGAGTTGGATGACGGCCAGTTGCGGGCCGCTTTGAGTGAGACTGAGAGTTGGGTGGCCGAGGAGGCAGTCGCGACGGTCAAACGCCGCCTGTTCGAAGCTGGATATCCGGTCCGGGACCAACGTGAACTCGAGACGGGGGAGCCGTTATCGCTTACTCTGGATTTGGAACTCCGGGACTACCAACGCCACTGGGTGGACCGCTTCATGGACACACGGAGCGGCGTGCTCGTCGGGCCGCCAGGGAGCGGCAAAACTGTCGCCGCGATGGGCATTCTGGCTGCTGTGGGGGGCGAGACGCTGATCCTTGTCCCGGGCCGTGAACTCGCCGCCCAGTGGCGCTCCGAACTCCTTACTCACACGTCGCTTGATGACGCGGAGGTCGGGTTGTATCACGGTGGCGAGAAACAAATCCGCCCGGTTACGATCGCGACGTACCAATCGGCCGGCATGGATCGGCATCGGCAACTCTTCGACAGCCGCGAGTGGGGGTTGATCGTCTACGACGAAGTGCACCACGTGCCCGCGCCGATCCACCGCCGCAGTGCAGACCTGCAGACCAAACACAGACTGGGCCTTTCCTCGACACCGGTCCGAGAAGACGACCGTGAGGCCGAGATTTTCACCCTGATCGGCCCACCAATCGGGACCGACTGGGACGCATTGTTCGATGCCGGATACGTGGCCGAACCCTCGGTAGAGATCCGGTATGTGCCATGGGGAAGTGACGATACCGAGAACGAGTACGTGGCGGCAGACGGACACGAACGACGCGAAATCGCGGCTTCGAATCCGGCCAAACTGGATGAAATACGAGCCATCCGGTCCCAGCACCCCGACGCACAGGCCCTGATCTTCGTCGACTACCTCGACCAGGGCCGCCAGTACGCGGATGCATTGGATATTCCCTTCATCAGTGGCGAGATGCCCCACCATCGACGCGAAAAGCTCTTCGAAGAGTTTCGGGCTGGCCACCGAGACACTTTGCTCGTGTCACGGGTCGGCGACGAAGGAATCGACTTGCCCGGCGCAGAACTCGCGATCGTAGCGTCGGGCTTGGGCGGATCGGGACGGCAGGGAGCCCAGCGGGCTGGCCGAACGATGCGCCCGACCGGTCGCGCCCAAGTATACGTGCTGGCGACACGGGGAACTCGGGAAGCGGAATTCGCCCGACAGCGCACACGCTACCTGATCGAAAAAGGCGTCCGCGTCCGTGAACGAGACGCCGAAACGATCGAGTCTGAAGACGGAGTCTCGCTTCGAGACGCCGCGGATGGGCGAACGAACCAGTGATCGCTCACTCCGATAGTAGTCCGAGCCCCGACGTGATGACTGCTCGGCTATTCACTGTGTTGAGTCCCCGAACCGCCGGCTGCTCCTGACCGACGACTGTGATATTTGGCGTGCTCGAAGACCGTTGGGAGATCGGTTCGCCGGCGGACGAGGACTGCAAGACCGAGACAGAGGTAGATGGCACTGAACGCCAGCAAGCCCTCGTATGTCTGGAAGATGGGGAGAAACTGCAGGGCGAAGAGGCCGAGCAGTGCGAGCGCTTCTCGAATGCTGATCTCGAAGTTGATGAGCAGTGTCACTGCGAAGAAACTCTGGGCTGCGGTCAACCATATTTCGCCGGCCTGTTGCTGGCTGAATTGGAGGACGCCATAGGAGCCCAATGAGAGGCTATACACGACGACGAGAGTGCCGATGAGCAACGTCCACTGGTTGAGCTTCGAAGAGATGAGAGCGTTGAATGCCGACGTCGTCCGGAGTTTTCGGACGAGGTAGGCGGTGGCTATGAATTCCGGGCTTTCGCTGGCTAGGGGCGCGACCCATTGAATCATGAAAAACGAGGAGAGACCGAGTTGGGGCCCGAGTGTCTCCAACCCTTTCGCGAAGGGTTTCACGGCGATAAGAATGATGAACGCGGAGTAGGCGAACATCGCAAGGACGGCGCCGACACGACGTGATCGGGGTAAATTTTGGAGATAGCCTGGGACACCTAGTTGGGGCTCGTGGGCTGATTCTCCACGAAGGATGACGACGATATATGCTGCGTACAGGCCGACCAGAATCACCGCATCGAGTGCGTCGATGCCGCCAAAGAACGGAATGAATAGTGCCCAGACCGTCGCGGCGCCCAGAAAGAGGATCTCGATGCTGATCCGGGATTCGAGTTGGACGGCGCTGGCGAGAACCCCGTCGCGGCGAATGACGTTCTCATCGTTCGTCGTTCGGGCCCGATAAATAGCGTAGAGTGCGATAAGCGACCATCCGAGACCCACCAGAATGCGGTTCGCACCGGTCATGTTCGCGATTGCGAGATTGGCGGCGTTTTCGGAGGCGGGCGTGCCGGGGGCGACACCTGCCTCCCAGGCGTACAGCGCGTCGACGGCATACTCCGGAGCGACTGCAATAATGGCCAGCACGGCAAGTGCGAACGACCGTGGGACGTCGACTTCGGCAGTCTCGGCGCCCCACGTCAACACGAATGCCGCGCCGATTACGGCCACCCCACTAACGAGGATGACACCCGAAACGGGGAGTGTCCCAACGAGGCCGAAGACCCGTAATCCGAGCCAGGGAAGGGTGAGACAGATCACGGCGGCCAAGGCAAGAAGCGGATGACGCTTCCAGTGGGCCATATCGGGATCAAACACATTTCTGCAAGTTATCCGTTGGGGAAAGAACGGTAGGTGCCGGGTGTTCTAGTCGTCGGAGGACCTCGGTCTGTACTCGAGTCAGAATCCCTCGACGCGCGTGTGGTCTCTCTGCGTAGTACCAACGAGACAATTTATGAGCCGATGACTCAATTCTGAACCACAGTCTCAGTGAACCGGTGCGTCCTCGGTGGCGGCTTCGGACTCGGTGTCGTACATCTTGAGACCGCACGCAACAGCAGTACAGACCACGCTCAGCACCACAAACAGGGAGAACCCTCGAGCATAGCCGATGTGACCCAAAATATCCGTGTAATAGCCCAGCGCGGGGAGAATAACGAGAGTCCCGCCACCGCCGATACCGCTGATCCACCCGGAAGCACCACCGACTGCTTCCGGAACGAACTTCGGAACCAGCTCGAAGACGGCCGCGTTGGCGATCCCCATCCCGGTGGCGAGTACCATCATGCCGAGGAATGCGGGCCAGAACCCGACTGCGAACGTCATGATTGCCGCACCGACTGCCATGATGCTGAAACTTGCAATCGCGACGTTTTCACCGCCAAATCGGTCGCTGATGCTTCCGCCGGGAATTCTGATAAGTGACCCATAGACGATGAAGACGCCGGCAAGTAGGCCCGCCGTCGAGAGGTCGAACCCGTGGAAGAGGTCCCAATAGGAGGGGAACCAGGCGGACAACGAGGTGAACCCGCCGCCGAACGAAACGGTATAGAGGAAAACGAGCACCCACGTCCGGCGGATACCGGCAGATTGGCGCAGCGAATCCCACGTATTCCCGGAGGGGAATATATCTTGCCCGAGGTCGTCCGCTGTTTCTCGGGCCGATTCCTTGTCATCCCCCTGCCGAAGGAGTTGAAAGTAGTACGGATCGACAGCGTACCACGCGTACACCATCGTCACGACGAAGACGAACCCAAGCCAGAGCGAATACGCCGCCGTCAGCCCCCACGCAGCGATCACAACAGGCAGCAGGTAGACGACCATCCCGGGGCCAATATTCCCGGCACCGGCGAATGCACCCATTGCAAACCCCTGTCTGTCACTCGGGTACCAATAGGACGTCTGGCTGATGCCGACGGAGAACGTTGCACCGCCCGCCCCGGCTAGTAACCCGAACACCACCAGGAGCGGGTAGAGATGCATCCCGAAATTCTCCGGATAGGTGAAAAATAGCGTGACGACAAGTCCAGCGATGCCGACGATCGTCGATGCGAGCAGAATTAGCATCGGTTTCTTTCCGCCTGCCTCGTCGACCCACGCGCCGAACGGGATTCTGAGTACGGCTTTGCTCAGGTGCGGCGAGCCCAACAATAGCCCGTGCAAGACGCCGGTCAGTGCAAGATGTTCCTCGAAAATGGGGCCTGCCGCACCATAGAAGACGATCGTCGTCAGCCCCGCAAAAAATCCGAACGTAGCCATAACCAGACCCCGTCTCGGGGTGCCGACGACGCCGTGCTCACCCGCCAATTGGCTCTGGTCCTCCATTACCTGGACCAGGTGGCATCCTGGCCTATGTATTATACGAAATACAATTCTATACTCCGACAATCCTTGTTTCTGAGTGCAGACTATCGGTGGCCGATTTGATCCAATACCGTCACTTGCGATCGATTGAGACTCATCATCGTGAGGCCTTCGATTCGCCCCACAGACTGGGAACTGATCGTGTTCTATCCGGGGACTAGCAAAGCGAGAATTCAGAAACGCCGGTCTCCAAAGCGCCTCGTGTGCTCTCCTACCGGAGTCGTTTACTCTGCTCCATCCTCATCGATGTCGTCTTTGATAGATTCGAGTTCGGCCTCGACATCGATAGATACCGAGTCCGTATCAGCAGTTTGAGCCGACTCGAGTTCGTCCTCGATCCGTGATTGCAATCGTCTCGCTTCGTCGAGGAGTTCGGCCACGTCGCCGTCCGATTGGGCGGGGCTGTTCTGAAGCGAGGCCACCGTATCGTCCAACCGGTCCAGCGCGTCGCTGGCAACCCCTGTGATCCGCTCACTCAGCGGTGGAGAACCGCGACGCCCGGTTTCCCTGAATTCGGGCTGGCGGAGTGCCCGCTGAAGCAGTTTGAGGACGTGAACGTTGGTTTCGAGGACGAGGATTGCCGCGGGGATCGTTACCTCGGTCGTAAACCGTCGGAGTTCGCGGGGCGTCGGTGGGCGTAACCGGCGGCGGTCTCCCGGTTCGAGTTCGCGCTGGAGCGATTCGAGCGTGCGGATGAGATCGCTGACATCTTCGGCGAGCGATCTCTCACTACTCATATTGCTGCTATCGGGCCCATTGAGGAAAACATTGTCCATGGTCGACTTTTGATATCCGTCGCGAATTCTCGCCACTGACGGGACGACGAGACGGTAAGTAGATGCTTTGTCCCGAGCGTGTTGCGGTCGGCGGGCCCTTTAGGTACCTGTGGGGTGAGGTCGCCTACTGGTCCCAATAGAGCCACGGCGCCAACACCATGTAGACGATGGCGGCCGCCAACAACGCCCGCGGAAGGAGTCGCTGGGCGAATTCCGGTCGGACGATTGCGCCAAACTGGACCACCCCCATGATCAGTGCATCCCGGGCGGCAAGCTTTGGATACGAGATGGGTGCGATCATGAGGACTGCCAATGTAGCCCCACCGAGACCGATGGCAGTGGGGTCAGTGACACCGGCCAAGTACGCTGCGGCGAGGATGGATGCCGCAAGCGTGTTTTGTATTCCTGGCCGGCGCCGGCCATCCCGATAGTATACAGTGTACATGGCTGTTCGCAGCAACGAGAGCAGGGCAAATCCCGTGGCAACGCCAACGGTTGCCAGCAACACCCACGGCCGATCGATACCGGGTGCCCATGCATCGTACAATATTCCGAAGACGAACAGGGCCGGGGCTGCCCCGAAGGAGGTAACGTCGGCCATCGCATCGAGTGTGTGTCCCACATCCGTACTGCCAAGGTGGCGGGCGACGATCCCGTCCAGGCCGTCGGCCACAGCCGCAAGGAGAATGAGACGTGCGACGAGCGAGGGATCGCCCCAGAAGATCGCCGTCATGGCGATCACCCCGAGACCGGCGTTAGCCAACGTAACGAGATCGGCGGTTCCAAGCCGGTCACCGAGACGAAACCCCATCAGCCGCCAAGAGACGGAGGGGGTACAAGAAAGATCCGGACCAGGAGCCCTAGGCCGTCATTTTCGGGGGTCCCAGGGAACCGCGAGGCGGGCGGTCATGACGCCCGTGCCGGCGAGCAAAATGAGTAGTTGCCACCCTGAACGAACGATGGGGAACACCCGTTCGACCGATTCGGGTTCTGGCCCGGCAACCGGATCGACGCCGCTGCTGACATGCACTTCTGACGAGTTGCCCAGCGCTTCCGGAGCAGGAACCGAACCGGAAGCAGGATCCAGGTCCACGAACGTTTGCACCAGCCCCTCCGTACTGGAGAGCACGATCTTGCCATCGAGGCGATAGAACTGATCGTGGAGGGGCCAGAGCGGATTGAGTCGACCCGTAAACAGGTCCAGTCCGATGGCTGCAACGACGAACGCGATCACGGAGACCCACGCCACGCGGACACCATCTGTCCCCCACCGATCGAGGATAACCGAGCGGTGTCCCCGACGGGTATCGAACCAGATGGCGACGCTTGCGAGTGCCGGGAGGACGAGCGTGTGGGTCGCCGCGCGGTGGCCAAAATCACTGAATAGACTGATAAATGCGTCTACGTCGGCGAGTGCGGTGATGAGCAAAACGACCCCGAGCGTTTTCCCATCATACGATTCGCCGAGGAGTGCCGCCGCGAGCAGCCCCGCGAGGGCCATGTGAACAAGCGTGGAGGGCATGGGGCCGGATCCGCCGGTGAGCGAATCAATCTTGTGGTGGGGGTGACGGCAGACGACCGTCAGACAGCCCGGCAGGATTTAAGGGTCCACCCCGCGACCGATACGGTATGGATCGCGAGTCCGCCCCGCAGGAAATCACGTCACTCGTCGGCAGAGAGGTCTATTCCAAAAACGGCGTCTTTCTCGGCGAAGTGGAAGACCTCCGTCTCAACCTCGACGCCGAACAAGTAACCGGTCTGGCGCTGCATCAACTCAACGACGAACTGTTCGGCCAGAGTACCCAGGGTGCTCGGGGGGTCATCGTCCCGTATCGGTGGGTCCAGGCCGTTGGCGACGTCATCATCGTCAACGATCTGGTCGAACGGCTACAGCGGGCGGACGGCGACGCAGAAGACGAAGTCGCGGCCTAGCTACCCACCGTTTCCGTCGCCACTTTCGACGCCCATCGCTTCGAACAGTTTCTTCGTGACTGCTTCTTCCGTTAGCTCCAGCAGTGTTTCGCGGTTGTCTTCGCTCACTTCGATCCCGGTGAAAATCCCGAGGGGAATCACGACGCTCGCGTCCGTCGAGTGCCCTGCCGTCTCCCCGATATCACCGAAGGCATCAGAGAGTGTTTTCCCGATGTCCATCCGGATGTCCTTCGACCGCGCTGCGAGGTAGATCGTGTCGTCCGCGATGGCGAACACGGTCGTCGTCGTGATTCCTTCGAGGTTCAGGAGGTGTTGGGCCGCCTGGGCGAGTGCGTCTCGGTCGCGAATGAAACCGGCGTTACTGACCAAGTGGCTGCCCTGGACCTCTCTGTTGCGGATCGCCTCTGCGAGCACGTCGAGCGTCTCCGGTGACATCGACGGCGACTCCACCTGTTCGAGGGTATCGTGGTCGGCGAAGGGGTAGAGATAGGCGGCCGCAGTCAGATCGGCAGGCGTCGTTTCGCGTTTGAAATCGAGAGTTTCCGCACGAATGCCGTACAGTAGTGCTGTGGCGACGTCTTGGTCGAGTTGGAGATCGAGTTCCTGGATGTACTTCGTGAGAATAGTCGACGAGGCAGAGACGTTCGTTCGAATATCGGTAAACTCCGCGTCGTGGGTATGATCGTGCTCGTAGTGGTCGATGATGATGTCGACGGCTGCATCCACCTCGGGTTCCTCGCCACCCTTGGCGTGGTCGACGAGAGCCAGCGTATCGTAGTCCTCTAGCGAGACATCGTCGCTCGAGACCAGTTCGATACCAAGGAGATTGACGAATGCCCGGTTTTCTTGGTGTCCAATCTCCCCCTCGTAAATGATGTCAGCCTCGACGTCTCGATCGTTGGCAATGGAGCGCAGTGCGGCTGCGCTCGCGATCGAGTCGGGATCAGGACTCCGGTGGATCAGAATTCCCATCCGTTCGGACGTATCGTCGATGACTTCGGCAAGTTGGCGGGCCTTGTATTCGAGTTCGCCGGTTTCGAGTGCGCGGAGGGCGGAATCGGCGATTACCGAAGACGGGTTGATGACAACGTCGGCTCCGAGCTCAGACAGACGATCCGATGAGACCGGATCAGAGGCCCGAGCCACGATGAAGTTGTCTGCACCTCGGTCGCGGAGGTGTTCGACGGCACGTGCGTTGGCGTCCACGTCGGACGAGAGAATGAGGATAACGTCACGATCGGCCACGGCTTCGGCAACCGATTCGTTTTCGATATCCCCTTGTTGGGCGTTGAGATCTTGGTCACGCAGTGCCTCGACGCGGCCCTCATCAGCATCGATTATGAGGACATCTTTTCCCTCCCCCACCAGTTCCTCGGCAACCGCATGGCCGACGCTTCCACACCCCAGGATGGCGTACGAGGACATCGACGTCATGGCGATGCCCGCGGCGGTACTCATGTTGTATGTCTTACTCCCGTGAATCCTTATAACGCCCGTGGTCGCCTTCGACTGGTGTCCTGACGGCGGCGTTTTCAACCTGCCACGATTCAGGATTTCACCACTCAGAGCCTGAGCCGACCGGTTTGCCCGTGGATCTCGCCGAGTCGTGGAGGGGCCTAGTTTTTTAGTTAAGGTCAGTGAACCACTTTGGCATGTCCAATCAACCCGACGACGGTCCTCACGGCCAACAACACGGTAGCGGGAACCAACAGGGCGGTCGGAACCAGGGTGGCCAACAACCAGCCGGCCAGCATGCAGGCCAACCGCGCGGTGGCCAGCAAGGTAGCCCCCCGGGTGGCGGACGACAGGGCGGCTATCCGCAGGGAGCCCCGCCGGGTGGGTATCAACGTGGCCCGGGAGTTGGCGATATTTTCAGCATCCCGGAAACCCAAACCGAAATAAAGGTCGGGCTGGTTCTCAACCTCCTCCTCAGCATCGGCTTCGGGATTGCAGCATTCGGTCTCTCGACGGCTCCTGCCGAGACGTTCGGGGGGTTCATCGCCGTCGCTACAAATCTCGGAGTCAGTACCGGTATTCTGGCCCTCTTAGTCATCGGAGCGCCGATAATCGGGCTAGGAGTCGGCCTTCGACAGTCCGGGACGCTCGAGGAACAGACTGGGTCTATCCTGTACGCAAACGCAGCGGTGACGGCACTGATTGGCGTACTGATACTCCTCATCCTATCGACAGTATTTGGGCTGCTGGCAACGGGGGAATCCGGGGCGATCGGCGATTCACTCAGTAACATGATTCTCCCCTTCATCATCGGCTCTATCGGGGCTGGACTTCTCGCGGCGGGTGCGGCGTGGACCGATCGAAACGTGCTCCCGGGTCCGAGTCGGGCTCGGACGCCACCCCAACAGGGCCAGTCGCGGTAGTTCCGAAGGCAGCGTCGTTGTTTTGGGAAAGGAAACGTATTTGGCCCGGCCTGGGCAACTCGGAGCCAGGTGGGCCGGTAGCTCAGTCCGGCAGAGCGTCTGACTCTTAATCAGACGGTCAGGGGTTCAAATCCCTTCCGGCCCGTGTCGTTTTCCTGCCATGAACGACGAGTGACTCACCTCAGGTAGGACCAGTTGTCACTCAGACGACGACCCTGGATATCAAGGGTTGATACCCTCTATGCCGAAAAATTAGCCGCCACTGCCAAATGTCTCCCACCGCTTGCCGAGATATGAACGATCCCACAACACCACGGGTCAACACGGGTATCGACGGACTCGACGAGATTCTCCAAGGTGGCCTGATTCCCGAGCGGAGTTATATGGCTCGGGGAAAACCGGGGACCGGCAAGTCGATATTGGGATTGCACTTCTGTTGCGCCGGTGTTGAACGGGGGGAAACACCGCTGTATATCAACCTCGAGGAACCCGAGGAGGATATCAGGCAGAATTCTGCCGCGTTGGGTCTGTCTCTAGATGGGATCGAATTTCTCGACCTCACTCCAGAATCCTCGGAATTTGAAAAGGAACCGTACGAAGTTTTCAGTCCAGACGAGGTCGAGCAGGAATCGCTCACGGAGACGATCGGTGATCGAGTTCACGAAGTCGATCCTGATCGGATCGTCATCGATCCGATGACCCAACTTCGGTATCTCGCACCCGACGCCTACCAGTTTCGCAAACAGGTCCTCTCCCTGACTCGATTTTTCGGACAGGTCGGAGCAACACTACTGTTCACCTCACAGACCGGGACCGAGAGTACTGACCAAGATCTCCAGTTCATGGCTGACGGTGTCATTGAGCTCGATTACGCGGAGACCGGGCGGGTTATCACAGTCCCCAAGTTTCGAGGTTCGGGGACCAAGAGTGGCGAACACGTCCTCCGAATTCGAGACAGCGGTGTCGAGGTGTACCCCGAGATTCAATCGGGTCACTACGGGAGCGAAGTTAGCCTGGAGACGATCTCCTCGGGTGTTCCAGAACTTGACGAACAACTTCACGGTGGGATCGAGCGTGGCACGGTCACGATCCTTTCTGGGCCGACCGGCGTTGGGAAGACGACAACCGGTGCTCAGTTCATGAAGGAGGCGGCCGGGCGGGGCGACCGCTCGAGCATCTACATGTTCGAGGAGACGGCACAAACGTTTCTCACCCGGTGTAGTGCCGTCAACATTCCCGTCACGGAAATGCAGGAGCGAGGAACGCTTACCGTCGAGGAGATCGAGGCTTTAGAACTCTCGCCCCAGGAGTTCGCCCATCGAGTCAAGGCGGACGTGGCAGACGATACCGAGATCGTTATGATAGACGGGATCAAAGGGTATGGGCTTTCGATCCGCGGTGACGAGGCCGATTTGCGCCGGAAACTCCACACCCTCTGTCGGTATCTCAAGGCCCAGGGTGTGACAGTCATTCTCATCGACGAAGTGGCGTCAGTGACCGCTGAATTCGAGGCGACTAAGAGTGGTATCAGTTATCTCGCCGACAATATCATCTTCCT
>CAZKGF010000041.1:0-12224 GCA_964552115.1 uncultured Halobacteriales archaeon | reverse complement strand
GAGGAGTACGTACTGTATCCCGGTAATTCGGTGAAGCAGGACAAACACTACTTCACCCGTGAAGAATACGAGACGGAAGGTGAAAACGGTCCGTCAGAACCGTCCGGGCGGGCACGGCGGAAGCTCACTGCTCGTGAGACGCACTTCTATCACGCGCTCACCTCCGCGATTATCGAGGAGTGTGTCGAGCGTGGAGTTGGGACGCTCGCAGTGAGCTGGCCTGAAGACGTCCGAGAAGATGATTGGGGGAAGACCGGGAACAAGAAACTCCATTCGTGGGCGTTCGACCGTCTGTACCAGTACCTCGACTACAAAGGCGAGGAACACGGCATCGACGTGCTGAAAGAGAACGAGTGGGATACCTCGAAAACCTGCTCCCGATGTGGTGACGACGCGAAATCAAACCGTGTCGAGCGTGGATTGTACGTGTGTTCGTCGTGCGAGTTAGTTGGGAACGCGGATTGCAACGGAGCGGAGAACATGCGCCAAAAGATAACTCCGAGTCCGCACGGCGAGGATAGGAGTAACGGCTGCGTGGCACAGCCATCGGTCCACCTGTTCGACCGCGAGAGCGGGACGTTCACACCGAGAGACCAGGCCGGATCGTAGACCAGCAAATATCCCACCGCTCGGTACGGGAAGCCTCGCCGTTCACGGCGAGGAGGATGTCACCTCGTGATGAACTTTGCTGGGGCCGAACTCGTTGCCGACCGGATCGCCATTACGGCCACCATCTTGGTGGTGCTAGCCATCGTCACGGCGGTCGTCTATCTCTGCCGAAGACGGCTTTTGCGTGCGGTGTCCATTGGGCTTGGTCGGTGAGCAATGGCCTACGGACTGGACGAGTGGTCTCCAGGGGACAAACTGGATATGGGAGGTTACAGATACCGTTCGGGAACGTACCGTCGCAACTGTGACGGAATCAATGTGGGAATCGCAGCAGCGATCTCGGGTAGTTGCTTACGAACGAGCGTGTAGACCAGCGAGATACCAAGGGAGACGGCGACGAGTGGCTCGACGATAGCCGGGTCACCGACCGTAACTGAACCGAGTCCGAGTGTCGCTGCAACGGCCAAGTCGGCCGGCGCACCGTCGTAGGGAATGTACCGCCGTGGTGACAGCCATCGCCCGTGAAAGTGAGAATAAACGGCGCGATTGGAGCGTCCCTCCCAGGGCCGTAGTTCCAATCCACCGCCGAAGACGTCACTGGCAGAGTGCAAGGCCGCGGCAGCCAGAAACACGGCGAATGCGACCGTTAGTGGCCCGGGAGCAAGGAGGGCAGCCCCCGTCGCAATCACGGCTGAAAGCCCGAACCCAACCGGGAAGTGTAGCGTCTTCCGGTGGGCGACGTACAAATCCAAGTCCGGAAGCAACCCACCCAGAAAGCCTGCAATGAGGGCTTCCGTGGCGAGACTGGGGACGAGAGACGCAACGCCGGCACCGAGAAGGAGCCCCGCGAGGGCGTGGGTGGTTGCCATCATTCTGTCTCTAGCTGGGTGGGACAGGAATTTAGGTTTGTCGTGCTCGCGGTACTGCCTGGCACTTTTCTGTTTGAGGGACCCAGAGCGGGTGTGAGTCGCCGGTTTCGCGCCATCGACGCCGCTCTCCGGGCGAGCATCGTCCTGGTCTTACTCGTCGGCCTCGGTGTCCGGAACGTCAGCGTCGTCGTCAACGCTCTGCTCGCACTGCTGGTAACGATGCTCCCAGGCCTTCTCGAACGCGACTACGAAGTCCACTTGGGGATTGGAGTGACGGTTTGGATCACTGCTGCCGTGGCGTTACACTCGGTCGGGATGATCGCACTGTACGATACCGTCGCTTGGTGGGATCACGTGACACACCTGTTTTCTGGCGCGCTGGTGGCCGGTGTCGGCTACGCTCTCGTCAGAGCTCTCGACGAATACAGTGACGCAATCGTCCTGCCACACCTGTATCTTGGCTTGTTCGTCGTCCTGTTTACCGTGGCTGCCGGCGTCGTCTGGGAACTCCTCGAACACGCTGGTCGGGAGGTTGCCTGGGCACTCGACATGGATCCGATCCTGCAAACCCACGGCATCGAAGACACGCTCATGGATCTGTTGTTCGACGCAATCGGTGGTGTTGTCGTCGCGGGAGTCGGTGGGCGATCGCTCGAAGGCACCGTCGAACGAATCGTCGCCCGCCTCGAGCGAGAGCGTGTCTAGGGGCCCCAATCGCAGCCCGAGTCGGAACCGTTTTGCGCGCACCGACTAACCTGTGAGCATGGACGGTGGGAGCGGTGACATGACGCTTGCATTCGATTTGGAAGCGCTCAAGCGACTGGCTCAGCCCGACGTCGTCTTTTCTGACGCCCGACAGTGGAGTGAATACGTCGGCGTCGTGAGCGAGAAACCCACCTATGTCGTGACTAACTTCACACGCAAACACCGGATCAGACAGGACTTCTTCTCCGGCCCCCGCGGGCGCGAGGAGAGCCTGGAGAACGTCCGCGAACAGTTCGGGACCGAGCGTCACGTCTACGTCGGGACCAGCGAGGACGACGAGGACCTTGCGGACGCAACCGGATGGGAGTACCTGGACGTGACCGATGCAGCTGATGCGGCCGGATGGGAGTTGGGCGAACCTGAAGCCGGTGTGGATGTCGCGGAGGATACGAGAGACGACTGGCCCTGAGGATCGCGGTGTTTAACCCCGCGAATGGACTATCCACCGGCGATGGCCCAACCAGGTGTCCCTGGGGGACAGGGCGCGAGTCTGGAGTTGTCCTGCGGTGAATCGGTGAACGTCCACGATATCGATCTTGGGCAGCGCGAGTTGTCGTGTGGGTGTGGCTCTGTACACGCCGTCGTCACCGATGCACATCCGCTCGGTCGGTTTCTCCCGGAGTCGATCGTTGCGGTCCTCCAGGAAACGGTTGACACGGCCGACGAGTTCGATGCGTTTGGCACACCACATTTGCTTGGCATGGTCATGGAGGAGTTTCCTGAGCAGGTGGTGGCCGCGGAGACTGCCGACGCTGGCGAGGTCGGATACGCATTGGTATGGGTGAGTGACTTCGATAGCCGTCGGTTACACGAAATCGTCGTGGAGTTGGTCGTGGAGTTGATGGAACATGCGATCAGCCACGCTGAGGCAGATGACGCGATTTCCGAGTTCGAGTCTCACATGCACGACTTTGACGTCGAGACGTTTGTGGACCAGTACCGTGCCGAACGGGACTTCGAAACCGAACACGATACAGCGATTTGAATTCTCCACCCGAAATACATCGCACGGACGTCTGACGCCCGTCTGACACCGATTCAAGGCTTTCGCCGGCCTCCGAGCACCCATGCTGGAGAACGAATTCGACCGGATTCGGCGAGTAGTCCAGGAGGCCGATGTCGATGGCCCACTTACGGCCCACGAGATCAACGAATTGCTGGCCGAACACGGCGAACCTGCGGCGAATCCACACCGGATTGCGACTGTTTTGGGCAACCGGGCCGAACGTGGCCAGGTCGAAGTGCTCCGGGAGCAGCCATTTCGATATCGAATCAAGCCCGTCGAAGCCGAGTGAGTGAGAGGGGGTGACGGTGAGGCATGGGAGGCGGTGACAATACGATATTCGAAATACTCTTTCGAGGTTCGCAATTTTTCGCCGGGCTTATTACGATGAACGAACTTCATCAGCGTGATGACAGCTGCCGGCACGGATCGAACGATTCTCCTCATTGGGAGCGGACCGATCAAGATCGGCCAGGCTGCCGAGTTCGACTACTCTGGAGCACAGGCCTGTCGAGCCCTTCAGGAGGAGGGGGCCCGCGTCGTGCTGGTCAATTCGAACCCCGCGACGATCATGACGGATCCGGAGATGGCCGACGCGGTCTATGTGGAACCGATCACCAGTGACGCGATTGCCGAGATCATTCGAGCCGAAGAGCCCGACGGAGTGATCGCGGGTCTTGGGGGCCAAACAGGGTTGAACGTGACCGCCGAACTGGCCGAGGAGGGCGTGCTCGAGGAGCACGACGTCGAGGTGATGGGCACCCCGCTGGAGACGATATACGCCACCGAGGACCGGGAGGAGTTCCGCCAGCGGATGGAGGCGCTGGACGAGCCGGTTCCTGCCTCCGAAACGATTCAGGCGATGGACGAGGTTGAGGCCGCCGTCGAAGCCGTCGGCGGGCTCCCGGTTATCATGCGCACAACGTACACCCTCGGGGGAGCCGGGTCGGGCGTGATTGGCGAGATGGACGCCCTCAAAGACGCGGTTCGTCGGGGATTGAACCTATCCAGAGACGGGCGCGTGATGATCACGGAGTCCATCGACGGCTGGATCGAACTGGAGTACGAGGTGATGCGCGACGCGGCCGATTCCTGTATCATCATCTGCAACATGGAGAATCTGGATCCGATGGGCGTCCACACGGGCGAATCCGTCGTGGTCACGCCCTCGCAGGTGATCCCGGATCGTGGCCATCAGTCCATGCGGAATACGGCCCTCGAAGTGATCCGAGACCTGGGTATTCAGGGCGGGTGCAACATCCAGTTTGCCTGGCGGGACGACGGTACGCCGGGCGGCGAATACCGCGTCGTCGAGGTAAACCCTCGCGTCTCCCGCTCCTCGGCGTTGGCATCAAAAGCCACAGGGTACCCGATCGCACGGGTGACGGCAAAGGTCGCCCTCGGAAAGCGCCTCCACGAAATAGACAACGAAATTACGGGCGAGACGACGGCGGCGTTCGAGCCGGCGATCGACTACGTAGTGACGAAAGTCCCCCGGTGGCCCAAGGACAAATTTCGGGACGTCGACTTCTCTCTCGGCCCGGCCATGAAGTCCACAGGCGAGGCGATGGCGATCGGACGGACGTTCGAAGAAAGTTTACTGAAGGCGCTCCGGTCGAGTGAATATGACCCGGCCGTCGACTGGGAGACCGTCGACGATTCCGACCTCGAATCTGCCTATCTCTCGACTCCTACACCCGATCGCCCCTACGCAATGTTCGAAGCCTTCGATCGTGGGTATACGACCGAGCAGGTCGCCGACCTGACCGGGATCCGGGACTGGTACGTCGAACGGTTTGCTCGGATCGCCCGGGCAGCAGCGGCCGCCGGGGACGGTGACTTTCGCCCCGGTGCTCAAGCCGGATTTACCAATCACGAACTTGCAGCCCTTGCTGGTGGCGAGTTCGCGGATACCCACGCTGCGTGGTTGCCCGATCGGTTGCGCCACGAGGGGGATCCGCGCACTGCCCAACCGGACGGAGGGAGCACGGTTGGCACCATCGACACGGCCACGACCGATCGGGATTTCAAACTAGTCGACACGTGTGCCGGCGAGTTCGCCGCTGCGACACCGTACTACTACTCGACCCGCGATCCGGATTCTGTGCTCGCACGGGACGAACTTCAGGTCGATCGCGATCTCGAAAGCGTCGTCGTCGTTGGAGCCGGCCCCATCCGCATTGGCCAGGGCGTCGAGTTCGACTACTGTTCGGTTCACGCGGTCAATGCCCTCGAAGAGGCGGGGATCGCCGCACACGTCGTCAACAACAATCCGGAGACGGTCTCGACGGATTACGACACCTCTGATGGCCTGTTCTTCGAGCCGATTACAGCCGAGGAGGTCGCCGACGTCATCGAGGCGACGAACGCCGATGGAGTCATGGTCCAGTTCGGGGGACAGACATCCGTCGACATCGGCCATCCCCTCGAAGCCGAACTCGATCGTCGTGGGCTGGACTGTGAAATCATGGGCACCTCGGTCGACGCGATGGACCTTGCTGAGGATCGCGACCGCTTCAACCGCCTCCTCGACGATCTAGGAATCGCCCAGGCCGAGGGTGGGACGGCGACCAGCAAGTCAGAGGCGTTGGGCCTGGCCCACGAAATCGGGTATCCCGTGTTAGTTCGCCCCTCGTACGTCTTGGGCGGTCGCGCGATGGATGTGGTCTACAACGACGACGATCTCGAGACGTACATCGAAGAGGCCGTCCGTGTCTCGCCGGACAAACCCGTCCTCATCGACGATTTCCTCGCCGATGCCGTCGAACTCGACGTCGACGCAGTTTCCGATGGCGACACCGTTTTGATCGGGGGTGTGATGGAGCACATCGAAACAGCCGGAGTCCATTCCGGGGACTCGGCGTGTATGATTCCCCCGCGATCGCTGTCCCGGGAAGTCAATCGGCGGGTTCGTCAGGTGACCGAAGACATAGCCCGCGCCTTAGATACCGTGGGATTGCTGAACGTCCAGTTAGCGGTCACGGACGGTGAAGTCTACGTCCTGGAAGCGAATCCGCGCTCTTCACGGACTGTCCCCTTCGTCTCGAAGGCCACCGGCGTCCCCATCGCCAAGATTGCCGCGAAAGTCATGGCCGGCGCCTCGCTGGAGGAGTTGGGCTACGAAGAACAAATTCCCGAACAGGTCAGCGTCAAAGAAGTCGTATTGCCCTTCGATCGCTTGCCCGGGAGTGATCCCCGTCTCGGTCCGGAAATGAAATCCACCGGCGAAGTGATGGGGACGGCCGACACGTTCGGGAAGGCCTACCAGAAGGCGCAGATGTCCGTCGGCAAGCCGATCCCACTCGGTGGCGCAGCGATCGTCGATTTACCTGTTGGTGGCTTCGGGGAGTACTTCGACGTCTTCGAGAGCGATGATTTCGAGGACTACGAGGCGATCGAGGCGGCGCTCAGAGCGGGCGAGATCGACCTGGTGATCTCTCGAGACCGGGACGTACTGGAAATCTGTGTCGAGGAGACGATTACGTACTTTTCGACGATCGAGAGCGGACAGGCAGCACTCGAAGCCATCCGGCACAGCGACGAGCCTCTGGACGTGGCCCCTCTCCAGGATCGCCCAAAAATGCAGGAGTACTGGGGCCAACCCGCCGATCGCGAAGATCTCCGCGCTGGCGTGGAGACGCTGCGCACGGTCACCGACGCAGGCTATCTGGAAGCGCTTGGCGTCGAGTCCGAGGGAGTTGCTGCATTATCCAAAGGGCTTGACGCAGCGGCTGCAACGATCGATCGGTCTGCGCTGGTCATGGGCACGGGCCCGGAGCATGGTGACCCTGCGCTCGAGGCGGTGGAATCAGGGCTGGCCGATCGAGGATACGAAGCCCACCGTGCCGCCGATCTGCCAGCGGATCCGGACCGAACCGACGAACAGACACGAGCCATCTACATGATGCTCTCGAAGTTCTCGATTCTCGTCGACCGCGATCCCTCACAACGCCTCGACGCGTACGAGACGGCCAAGGCCCACGATAACGTGCTTGCGTTGCTGGTCCCGGCGGACAGTCAGCGCCAGTCTACCCACGTCATTGGCGGTCACGAAGAGACTGACGCCGATCACGTCCGCGAGTTTACGTTCGACGAGCACCCGGTCGACGTACTCGACGATGTCGTCGGCTGGGCCGAGGCTGTCGTCGACGAGCGCCGCCAGACCTACCGCGAGCGATTCCCCTGGCGGGGCGAGTGACAATTCGTCTGTTGTCAGAGACAGGTATCAGTTCTCGGGGCCCACTTAGCCCTGGGCCAACGTCAGGACGTCGTCGAAAAACGTGAGCGAGTCGTGGGGGCCTGGATGAGCTTCTGGATGATACTGGCGCGTGATGATGTCGAGCTCGTCGTTCTCGAGGCCCTCCGGGGTGTCGTCATTAACGTTGATCTGGGTGACCTGGAGGGTCTCTCCCGGATCGTCGACCGTATATCCGTGATTTTGCGTCGTCATCACGACCCGGTCGGTCCGAAGATCTCGAACCGGTTGATTCACACCCCGGTGGCCGAATTCCATTTTTTCCGTCGAGCCATCGAGGGCGTTGGCTACGACCTGTTGACCGAGACAGATGCCGGCAATCGGAAGCTCGCCCACGTAGGTACTCACGAGTGCCTTGGCCCGCTCGAAATTTTCAGGGTCACCTGGTCCGTTCGAAACGAATAGCACATCCGGTTCGACGGCAGCGACATCGTCCGGACTGGCATCGTATGGAAGGATGTGGACGACTGCATCCCGTTCGACGAGAGAGTCGATGATCGAACGCTTGGCACCACAATCTAGAAGGGCCACGGTCGGTCCTGCGCCGGCTTCGTTGACTGTCTGGGTTTCGGGGACGGAGACCTGTGCCCCAATGTCCGTGTGGGCGGACATATGCTCGCATGCCTCGAGTTCGGCTAATGCATCCGCCGGGCTGACGTCGGGCCCGGCTGCGATCCCACACCGCATGGCACCCTCGTCGCGTATCTCGGTTACGACTTCGCGCGTGTCGAGTGAGTCGACAGCGGGCACGCCAGCATCGGTAAGCCAGGTCGCGACATCGTCGGTCATTTCGCGAGCCAGGACGCCCCGAGGGTGGACGGATTCGGATTCGAATCGCTCCTCACGGACGCCGTAATTCCCGATGAGCGGGTACGAGAAGGTGAGAATCTGCTCTGCGTAGCTCGGATCGGTCAGGCTCTCCTCATAGCCCGTATATGCCGTCGTAAAGACCAGTTCACCACGGGCCAGGCCCGGGGCGCGCGAGCGGGCAGTCAACACGCGCTCCCCTTCGACCGCCACATACGCATCAGACATTACGAGAAACGTACTGACGCGGGTCAATAAGCATTTCTTTCGAAGTTGGTTACGATTTTCGCAATCCTGAAGTACCGACCCGGCGAAGGGATACACCTCGATGGACGATCTGGATCGCGAGATTCTATCGGTCCTCCGCCGGGACGCCCGGACACCGTACACGGAAATCGCCGAACGGGTCGGCACCTCCGAAGGGACCGTCCGCAATCGCGTCGAACAACTGGTCGATGACGGGATCATCGAGCGGTTTACGGTCGCCACGCGGACGGGAAACGTTCAGGCAATGGTGGAGATCGGGGTCGATGTCAACGTCGATACGGGTGAACTGACTGCCGAGTTGGCCGTCTGGAGCGAGGTGGACTTCGTTTGGCAAGTTTCGGGCGACGAAGATATCGTGCTCGTCGTCGACGCTGTCGATACTGCGGCGCTCAATGATCTTATCAGTCGAGCACGCGAACGCTCAGAAATCGTCTCTACGAAAACGCGGCTCATTCTCGAGGAGTCCGTCGGCGACGCGGATCCACCCGAACCTGCACTCTCCCGTCATTAACTCGTCAACGGCATGTTGTAGGCAGTTTCACGCTCACAAACCGCACTCCAGGTCTTCTCGCACGCACACGAAACTTCTCCAAAGACGGCGGCGTCCTGTCGAAGACTGAAATCGGTGATCGCCCTGGCGACCCGATCGTCACAGTCTCCACAGTTGTGTGGGCCCCGATCTGAGCCGTGGCCGACGGGGTCCGAGACGACAGTAACGTCAGTGTCTGCGGTCTCGTCGAGTATCGCAACGACACTCCAGAGCCACGGCGGCCTGTACCCATCGGCGTGATATAGCTCCTCGACCATTGTGTACCGCTGGACGTTGCACGGGTTCATCGAAACGGTATGACAGCCGTCGACCTCGCTACAGCGTCTGATCGAGCGTTTCATGTCCGCAATCGCTTCGGATTCCGTGAGAAAGGGTGGTTTGTGCAAGAGGTACGCCTTGACGCCGACGGACACACCCTGGTCTGTCTCCTCGTCGGCTGCTTGGACTTCCTGGGCAGCTGCTTCGAAGTCGGCGAAACCGAAGTACTTGTTCACGCAGTCCCGTCGGACACGATCCGTCGCGGTCTCCAACCCGATGGCCACGTCGGCTTGCAGTCCGCGGCTGGTGAAATCGTGAAGTTTCGCCCGATCCACGAAGTCCGGGAGTGATTCGACGACGAGCCGGTCACGGTCTGAAAATCGGTCGGCGATCGCCGCTCGCGTCGTTGCTGGGATTTCGCGTTCGTCGAGAAACGACCCCGACGTGTATAGTTTGACCTGGCTGGCGCGATCGCCTTCGCGGTCGGCACCCTGTTCGATCGCCCGGTCGACCTGTGTCATGAGATCATCGTGGGCGACGGTCCCGCCCTCGACGCTTTCGGCGACGTAGCCACACATCGTACACCCTCCTGCACGAGCCCACCGACACCCGCCGGTGTTGAGGACGATCGTGAGGGAATCCACGACACCGTCCGGGGTATTGTCTTCGTCAAACCAGACCCGCGTCGGTTCACGGGGATCGTGACTGCGGTCGTTCCTGGCACGTATCTCCCGCATCGCGGCGTTGTGGGCGTCCATACCCTTGCCGGTCTCGTAGAGTTCGGGGCTTGGCTTACTCATTGGGAAGCACGAATCGGTGGACAGCCAAGAGCACTCCGCTCCCGTCCGGATACCATGGTACGCTGGCTAGACGACACTCAAATAATAACAATCTTTTTAACGACTTCGGGAGATTTCCCAACGCACAGCGGGTGAGGTAGAGTCACACAGTCATGGAAGGCGACGGGACGCTCGACGCGGATGGGCGGTTGCACCGGGGGATAGCCTGACACCATGATACCGCGAAACCCGGTCGACGCGTCTCTAACCCACGATGGCCCCAGTTCGGTTCCGCTCGGTCGCGGGATGTCGCAACGCGCACTCGGGGAAGGGGACGCCGACCTGGCCTGCGTGTCGCCGCCCGTGTGGGCATCGGCGGGCCACCCATCCGCACTCAAATAGCAGCACACCACAGACTTCGAGCATGGCAGACCACGACATCACCCTGACAGTAAACGGCACAGCACACGAATTAACAGTCGAATCTCGACAATTACTGATTCACGCACTCCGGGAAGAACTCGGATATACCGGTCCGAACATCGGGTGCGAGTCGAGTATGTGCGGCGCGGGTACGGTCCGCATGGACGGTAACGCGGTCAAGTCCTGTACTATCCTCGCGGCCCGGGCAGACGGTGCGGACATCGAGACGGTCGAAGGGCTCGCGGAGGATGGGGAGTTCCACCCCATACAGGAAGGGTTCCACCAGGAGCATGGCCTCCAGTGTGGCTACTGTACACCGGGGATGATGATGACGTCCCTGGACCTTCTCGAGGACGAACCGGATCCGAGCGACGAACAGATCCGAGAAGCATTGGAAGGCAATCTCTGTCGGTGTACCGGCTATCAGAACATCGTCCGGGCCGTCGAAACCGCCGCAGACCTCATGGACGAGGGTGCGGCGGCGGGGGGTGATTGAGGATGGCGGTGGAAGAGGACGCACGGGCACAACGAGTCCGGACGATCGATCCGGACGACGTCGATCCCGGGGAACTCTTCGGGTCGGCGGTCGAGCGCCGTGAGGACCCGAATCTACTGACCGGTGACGCGGAATACACCGACGACATTCAGGAGCCAGAGTTGGGACATGTGGCCATTTTGCGAAGCCAATACGCCCATGCGGAAATCGAATCCATCGATACGAGCGGGGCCGAAGCGATGGACGGGGTCGAAGCCGTCTTTACACACGACGATCTCGCTCGCGACGATACGCCGGGCGATGTTCCGTTCTTGCTCCCGGTCGGCTGGCTGCTCGACTCGTTGGAGCAAGTCGACCACCCGATGCTGGCTGACGGCAAAGTTCGCTACCAGGGAGACGCCATTGCGGTCGTCGTGGCTGAGGAACGATACCGTGCGCACGACGCCCTTGACGAGATCGAGGTCGAATACAACCGACTGGATGCCGTAACCGACCCCGGCGAAGCCCTGGATTCTGCGGCGCCGTCCGTACACGGCGATGCCGACAACAACCAGGCCTTCGATTGGGAGATCGGCGACGCGGACAAAACAGCTGAGGCGTTCGAGTCCGCTGCTGAGACGGTTTCGATCGATCTCGAGAATCAACTGCTGATCCCGAACGCGATGGAACCACGGGCCTGCGTCGCCGACTATAGCCCGGGAACGAACGACCTCGAAGTCCGGATGACGACGCAGAACCCCCACATCCATCGCTTGCTCATGTCCGGTGTCATCGGCCACCCGGAGAACAAACTCCACGTGTCCGCACCGGATGTGGGTGGTGGGTTCGGTTCAAAGATCCACCACTACGCCGACGAGGCTATCGTCGCCTGGACGGCTAAAGCGCTCGAACGGCCCGTCAAATGGACGGCAACGCGGTCGGAAACCTATCAAACGGATGCAGTCGGCCGTGGCCACGAAACTTCTGCAGAACTCGCGATGGACGAGGCGGGTAACGTGACCGGTCTCCGCGTCGACACGAAGGCGAACTTGGGGGCGTACCTCTCGACCTTCGCTCCGTCGGTGCCGACGTATCTGTACGGCACACTCCTCTCGGGTCAGTACGACATTCCCGCGATTCATTGCTCGGTGCAGGGGGCGTTTA